>JAUWQU010000056.1 GCA_030610965.1 Phycisphaerae bacterium | reverse complement strand
GGCGCAGATGGGCAGCCGCCAACTGCTGCTCCAGGAGGCCAGGTCGGCCCTGGCCAAGGACGGCGGGGACGTCTCCGATCTGTCCGAACAGGGATTGTACAAAGCGTTTTTCGATAAACTCACGGCCGATGCCAAGGTGAGCGACGGGGAGATCGCCGCGTTCTACGCGAAGAACAAGGGCATGGTCGGCGGCCAGAAGCTGGAGGATGTGAAGGCCGCCATTGCCAGCTTCCTCCGGCAACAGAAGCGGCAGGAGATCGCAAACAAGTACACCCAAACGATGGGTCAGCGGACCACTATCGAAGTTGCCGCCGACTGGCTCGATAAACAGGCGAAGTTGGCTATGGACAACCCCGTGGACAAGGTCCGCGCCAGCGGCAAGCCATCTCTGGTGGACTTCGGCTCCAAGGGCTGTCGGCCCTGCGACATGCTCGCGCCGATCCTGGAGGCCATGAAAACCAAATACATGGGAAAGGCGAACGTGCTCTTTGTCTCCGTGCGCGAAGAGCAGATTCTGGCGTCTCGATACGGCATCCAATCGATACCGGTGCAGATATTCTTCGACAAGGAAGGCAAGGAAGTCTTCCGCCATACCGGTTTCTGGCCGCAGGAAGAGCTCGAGAAGAAACTCGCGGAACTGGGCGCGAAGTGAGGATCCCCTATGAAAGCCAAGAAGATCATCGGTAAGCTGCTCATGGCGTTTGTGCTGGTCAGCGTTGGCTTTGCCATCGGCAAAGAAACCACGCGGAGCCAGATGCTCGCCCAGGCTGAAGTGGCCCCGGTTGCCGCTTCAGGCGAGGACAAGGTCATCGTCTATTACATGCACGCCTCGTTCCGTTGCGTGACCTGCAACATGGTCGAGTCGATGGGCGAGGAACTCGTGCGCACGGAGTTTGCTGACGCCGTCAAGGCCGGTGAGATTGAATGGCAAGCCGTCAACTATCAGGAGAACGACCAACTCGCCACACACTACAGCGTCGGCGGGAACATAATCGTCCTCGCGAAGTTCCGGGATGGTAAGGAGGTCGAGAGCCGCCGCCTGGACCGAGTGATGGAACTGGCCAACAACCGCAGCGAGTTCATGACCTACGTCCGCAGCGCCATCCAGGAATTGCTGGGAGGCAAAGCATGACGTTGTGGCTCGTATTGGGATCGGCGTTCTGGCTTGGGCTGCTGACCTCCATCAGCCCTTGCCCCTTGGCGACGAACATCGCGGCCATCTCCTTCCTTGGCCGGTCGGTCGGCAACACCCGCAAGGTGCTCCTGTCGGGACTGCTGTACACGCTGGGCAGAACCATCGTCTATGTCGGCCTGGGCGTGCTGATTCTGCTGGTTCTCCAGGCCGCCTCGGAAGGCGGCGATCCCAACAGCGCCGCCTCGGGTGTCTCGCGATTCCTCCAGAAGTACATGGGCGTCATCCTCGGCCCGCTGCTGATCCTGGTGGGCATGATGCTGCTGGGCATGCTGGACTTCACCGGGTCGCTGAGCCTCGGCGGCCAGGGCCTCCAGGACCGCGTGGCCAAGGGCGGGGCCTTCTGGTCGCTGCCGCTGGGCATCCTCTTCGCCCTGTCTTTCTGCCCCGTCTCGGCCAGCTTGTTCTTCGGCGGGCTGATCGGCCTGTCCTCGCAGCATTCCTCGCCAATCCTGCTGCCGACGCTGTTCGGGATCGGCACGGCCGTGCCCGTGCTCGTCTTTGCCTTCATCATCACCTTCGCCAGCCAATACGTGGGCAAGGCCTTCAACGCACTGACGAAGTTTGAGCGGTGGTTCCGCGTGATCACAGGCGTGGTGTGCATCGTGGCCGGCCTC
Organism: Phycisphaerae bacterium; assembly: GCA_030610965.1. GTDB lineage: Bacteria > Planctomycetota > Phycisphaerae > SM23-33 > SM23-33 > JAUWQU01. The sequence goes on along the minus strand of JAUWQU010000056.1, from coordinate 8,520 downwards.
TACTACTGTCTGACGCACATCTATGGCTTGTCGCTGACGGTCTGACACCCCTCTGGCCCGCGGGCCTCGTCGGTGTTAGAATCGACGTTCATAGGCCCGGCGGCGGAGCCGTGGCCAGGTCAACGTTTCTGGAGTGGCGGCTTCGATAGGCCGGCTTCCGGGTCAGTTCGATGGGAGCAGGACACTTGCTGCGATTGCTTTTTCTCCGATCGGTTCAGGTCGCGGCGGTGGTGTTGTGCCTGGCGGCGGCGGTCCGTGGCGGCCAGGCACAGGCCCCGGCGGACGGACTGTCGGACCGGCTTGTCGCACAGGGCGCGGGTGCCCTGGTGTTCGCCGAACGATCGCCCGGGCGCGATCCGCAGGGGCACTACTACGCCAATTTCGGATACTCATGCTGCGACCCGAACCGCTGGCTTCACGGCGTCGACGGCGGGCGCCTCTGCAAGCTCGATGTGCGCAGCGGCAAGGTGACCGCATTGCTCGACGACCCGGGCGGCGCGGTTCGCGATCCGCAGGTCCATTACGACGCGTCAAAAGTGCTGTTCTCTTATCGCAAGGGCCCCAGCCATCACTACAACCTCTATGAGATCGACATAGACGGCTCGCACCTGCGCCGACTGACCGACGGGCCTTGGGACGACGTCGAGCCGACCTATCTGCCCGACGGCGACATCATCTTCAACTCCACGCGATGCAAGCGCTACATCGGTTGCTGGCTGGCCCCAAGCGCCACACTTCACCGCTGCGACGCCAACGGCCAGAACATACGCATGCTCTCGTCGGGGGCGTTCACCGAGAACACGCCCTCAGTCCTGCCGGATGGGCGCGTGCTCTACACGCGATGGGAGTACGTCAACCGCGACCCCGTAAGCTACCATCACCTCTGGACGATCAACCCGGACGGCACGGGGCAGATGGTCTACTTCGGCAACATGCACCCCGGCGGCGTGTTCATAGACGCACGGGCGATACCCGGCACCGGCCGGGTGGTGTGCATCCACTCGCCAGGCCATGGCCGAAACGAGCACGCCGGATACGTCGCACTGCTGAACGCCCAGACCGGCCCGGACAACAAGAAGGCCATGAAGGCGATTTCCCGCACGGCCGACTTCCGGGACCCCTACCCGGTTTCCGCGAACGCTTTCCTGGCCGCCCGCGGCAACCAGATAGTCGTGTTGGACGAGCGAGGCCGGACTGAGGTGCTCCGCGCGGGCAAAGTCATGGTCCACGAACCGCAGCCCGTCAGGTGCCGCCCGCGGGAGACGATCATAGCGCCCAAGACCGATCCTTCGCGGGCTACAGGCACACTCATCCTCGCCGATGTCTACATCGGGCGCAACATGGCCGGCGTCGAGCGAGGCGCGGTCAAGAAGCTGCTCGTCCTGGAAGACCTGCCCAAGCCGGTCAACTACCACGGCGGCGGGTCCCAGCCGATCGGGCACGGCGTAACGTCCACGCTCAAACGAATCCTCGGCACCGTGCCCGTCGAACCCGACGGCTCGGCCTGCTTCGAGGTCCCGGCGATGCGGAGCGTCTACTTCGCCCTGCTCGACAGCCGCGACCGGTCGATCAAGCAGATGCGCAGCTTCGTCACCGTCCAGCCGGGCGAGACGTTCGGCTGCGTCGGCTGTCACGAACAGCGGACGCGGACCTATCTCCAGGGCCCCGGCAAAGGCCTTCAGGCACTGCGCCGGCGGCCGAGCCGGATTCAGCCCATCGAAGCCGTGCCGTCGGTCATGGAGTTTCCGCGCGACGTTCAGCCCGTGCTCGACCGCCACTGCATACGCTGCCACGGCCACGCCCGTCGCGACGGCGGGGTGTCGCTGGTCGGCGACCGCGGGCCGGTCTATTCGCTGAGCTACTACGAGCTGCTGGTGAACTGGCAGGTCAAGGACACGCGCGGCAACCCGGCCCACGGCAGCGGGCGCCAACTGGGCGTCGATCCGGCGTACCAGACCTACAGCTCGGCCTCGGCGCTGATGACCATGATCGACGGCAGCCACCACGACGTGCGACTCACGCCACGCGAGCGGCGGCTTGTCCGCCTGTGGATCGACAGCGGCGTTCAGTACCCGGGCACCTACGCGGCCCTGGGCACCGGGCAGATCGGCGGATGCTGGCAGGCGAATCTGCCGATCCGCGTCATGGCCGACAAATGGCCCTCGACGGCAGGGGCAGTAAAGGCCGTCCAGCGACGCTGCGGCCAATGCCACTCCCCAAAGCAAATGCCGCAACACGTCACCGCCCGCATCCCGCTGGATTCCTGGGGCGACATGCTCGCATGGACGCGACCGCTAAGCCGCTACTCGCGGCACCGCATCTACAACCTCACCCGCCCGGACAAGTCGCTGATCCTCCTGGCGCCACTGGCCAGGCAGGCCGGCGGATACGCCGAAGCCTCGCCCGCCGGCGATGTGCCCAAGCCGGTCAAGGAAGACCGATCCCGCCCGCCCGGGCCGGTCGCGCACCCGATCGTCTTTAGCGATGCCAACGATCCGGACTATCGGCTGATCCTGACGCACGTGCGCGCAGCCGCCGCCAAACTCGACGAGATCAAGCGATTCGACATGCCCGGCTTCGTGCCCAGCGAACACTACGTGCGAGAAATGAAACGCTACGGCGTGCTCCCCGCCACCGCCGCCACCGCCGCCAGGCCGATAGATGTCTACGCCACGGACGACGCGTACTGGCGCCTTTTCTGGCACCAGCCGCGCCGACCGTGAGCGAAGCAAGAATGGGCCTCGAAAATGGGGACGGGCTCCAGAGCGGCATGCTGCCAGCCGCCACATGCTGAGACACCTCATACGCATTTCAAGAGATTCTCGCGCCTTGAGGCGGCAGCGGCGCAGGGGACTGGCTCCGCCATGCTGTTCGGCGGTGCCTGTCCCCGGTGTTGTCCCAGTACGGCAGCCTAACCGCGGAGCCAGTCCCCTTGCCCCGGCCCGTCGCCGGGCAAAACATGATATCCGCGCGAGAACTAATCGGAATGCGTATTATTCACCGCGTCGATGCGGCCCATTCAATAGATTCGGCTGACCTTGATGCCCGCCAGCTTGCAGAACTGCCTCAGCGGCCGCTCCACGTTTCCGAGGATGAACAACTGGTGGAAGCCTTTCACGTCGCGCGTGTCGGCGCAGCCGTCTACCGTGATCTCCACGGCGGTGCGGCAGCATCCGCTGGGCGGCTGGTCTATGTTCGAGACGACCTTGCCGGTACCGATCATGAGCGTCTTTTTCGGCCAGCCGAACTGGATGACCGTCACTTGACTGCCCACCGGCCAAAGCACCTGCACAGAGACGCCTTGGCGGGTGTGATAGTTGCGCAGCACGAACGGCGCGCGGTAGTCCTTGTCGCAGCCTTCGAGCCTCGTGCCGCAGGTGCAGTGCGCCCCGATCAGCGTGTTGTCGATCGTGTTGGGCGAGGGGTCCTGGATGAAGGCCGGGCGGTTGAAGAGCAGGAAAGACACCATCTCGCCCAGCGCGCCGTGGGTGCAGCCTTCGCAGGTGGCGACGACGCCCTCGTCGCGCAGCTTCGAGACGGCCAGGCACGGCGGCTTGGTGGTCAGGCAGCCCGCCAGGGTAATGCCCTGGCAGTCGTGGTCGGCCATCAGGCGGCGAAGGACGCCGTATTGCCTCGCCGCCTCGACGATGTCCGCCCTGACGGGCTCGACGATCTTTTTGGCGTTCTTTTCGTAGAAGGCGGCGATCGCCCTGGACTCGGCCGTGTCGCGGGCCTTGGCGATCTCGGCCTGCCAGTCCGCCTTGCACGGCACGATGCGCGTCCCGAGCTCATGCACGGACTCGCGTCCCCTGGTGAGAAGGATTCTCGCCTCTCTCAGCCGGCGGATCGCGGCGAGCATCCGCACGCCCGTTTCCAGCCAGTCGGTCTTCTGCGTCGCGGCCATCAGCACCCCGGGCTGGTCCCGCCCGAGCTGGAGGTTACCGGTGAAGCCGCTGAGGTGGGAATAAATGATCGTCGGCACGCCGCCTCGCTGCTGGACGAGCTTCTTGACCGGCGCCCAGCCGAACAGCTCCATCGCCCCGATCATCAGCCCGTCAGGGGGCGACTTCTTGAGTCGCTCGACATAGCGGGCGACATGGGCATCGGTATGGATCGGCTCGTCCTGGACACGAAGCTCGACACCGAGCTTCTCGCCCGCCGACCGCAGGGCCTTCGTGAACATCGCCTGCTGAGCGCCAATGTCGCACGCCCCGCCCGGCCAGCTCACGTCCCGGGGATTCGGCGGGCGGACGTACACCACGTCCACGTCCGCCTTGGCTATCTGTTTCGGCTCGTCGGCCATAAGCGACGAGGCATACTCGAACAGCCCAATTTCACTCGCGGCGACCGCGGCAGCGGCCCCGGCGCCGGCAAGGAAGCCCCGACGGCTTATTATCCCCGAGCAGTGCTTGGTCCGGCAGGTTCGGCAGTTGGACATGATTCTGGCTCCTGGTTCGAGAAAGTGCTCATCTGCGTTTGATTATGACACCCGGCCGCGACAGCGTTCACTCCGGCCGCTCATTTCAACCGGGATTTCCTGCATAGCCCGCGGTCGACGACCGCCGTCGGCCTTCCCAATGATGCTATGCTCCCGCGGTTAACTTTCATTCCATTCATCGTCCTGTGGCAGTAGTGTCGTCGGCAACCAGGAACACCGAATGCACCGGTGGAAGTTTCACTCGCACGCGCGTGACGGCCCCTCCTTTGCCACGAACATGTGTGTACTCGCCCGGGCTCATCTTGCCGTCGTGCGGATTCCACAGTTCCGGAGCGAGCTTGCCGCGCAGACGAACCCAGATATCCACCTCCTGGTCGGAAGAGTTGCCGAAGAAGTACAGCGCGCGGCCCTCTATCACCTTGTGAATATATGACAGGTTGCCCCCTTTGACCGTCACGTCCCGCTCGATGACCCCATCGCCATCCGGCAGGGCCTCGTCGAGGATGGATTTGAGGGCCGCGGAGGACGGCGACGCGATGAACCAGGCGCGGCCGCCTTTGGCGTTCGCGGGCCTCGCGGGGGCCGGCGGCGCGGCGGGATTCCGGCCCGCCGCATCCTGCCCCTTTAACTTGGCGACATCGCCGAACATCTCGGCCACCAACTGGCGCACCTCGCCGTCTTTGCCGAACTCGGCCGCGGTGTCGGGAAGGCGGGTGGTGGCAATCACCTGGCCGCCCTGGTCATAGAACTCCTTGATCTTGCGAAGGCTGCTCACGTTGATGGCTCGGGACCCCGGAATAATGAAGACGCGCCATCGCTCCCAGTTCACCCTATTCTTCAGCAGAATCGCAGCCCCATCGACCTCGCAACGTTCCTCAAGCACCTCGGGATGGATGAAGGTGAAGTCGCGTCGCACCGCCAAAGACAGTACCTCGCCAACCTCCATGTAATCGGCCTCGGGGATATCGACGCAGCCCTTATAGGGATTGCCCGGGCCGAACCAGGAACCCGCCTGGAGGGTGGCGATGGGGTAAAGCACCCCGATGTCGGCCACGTGCCGCCCCCCCTGGAGCAGCCTCTGGAGACGGCCGATGTACTTGTTGTAGGCCGGCAACTCGGGGCCGTAGGTGGCCGCGCCAGGGGTCAGGTCCGGCTGGAATATGATCTTCGCCTGGTCGTACCAGACCGCATGCGGCACCATGGTGTTGATGCCTTTGGCGAACTGATCCATGGCCTCCTTATACAGGTTTGCGACCGGCATATTCCTAATGCCGCCGTAGCACTCGGTCACTACCTGCGGCCGATCGTAGTTGTAGGCCGCCGAGCTGACCACCTTGTAGGCGCGGGAGGCCCGGCCGTACGCAAACACCTGATCGATGGCGGGCATGCTTTGATACTTGAACGATTTTATCAGGTCGCCGACGGTGCCAATCACCGGGTTGACCACTTCCTCCTGATCGGCGTGTCCGGTCAGGCCCATCTGATGCGCCGCGCACCAGTCACTAATGGTCTTGACGAAGCCGGTGGCATAGAGTTCGGTACGCATGCCGAACAAAGCGTTGCGCGCCGCGGCGGTATCGGGGCCGATGTCGAACCACAGTGCCGGGTAGAGGGTAATGGGATTGGTCTGATGCCGCTCACGGAAACGTTCGTTGAAGCGTTCGGTCCAGGCCCGGCCGCCCTTGACGTGGTAGAAGGCAGGCTCGTCATAGAAGGCACTGTCAATGGTTGTTCCGAAATGCGCCGGCATGGCGTCATGGTAGGCCTGGTAGGTCAGCGCGATAAAGGCCTTCACGGCCTTCGGGTCCAGATAATCCACCAAACCCGCGCCGCCGTCGCGAACGCAGGTGAAGATCATCACCTTCCACTCGCCGGTTGGCACCTTCCAGCGCAGGTCGCCATCTTTGACCGCCGCGGTGATGTCGAGGCGCTTGTTTGTTGCCGTCTCCATCGCCACCACGCCCATAAGGGTGCCTGCCGGCAGGGCCTGGGTGAACTCCCTGGGGCCCTTCACGTCGGTCGCGAGCATATCAAGGCGCTTGCCAAGGGCCTCGGGATGGTGTTTGGCCAACAGGCCGCCGGCCGAACCACTGGGAAACCAGAACTCATCGTAGAGGCACATCTTCATGCCCAGTTTGCCGGCCTCATCAATCGCGGCCTTATAATGACTGAGAAACTCCGGACTCATGAAGTCGAATCCAATACCCTTGCAGGGCAGAATGCCCATGCCATAGTAACCGGCCGCCTTGCAGGCGGCGACCATGGCCCTGGTCTTGTCCGCATCCAACTTGCCGTTCCAGAACCACAAAGGACGTGACTGATATCGAAAAGGCGGAGCCTCGAACTCGGCGCGCAATTGCCCTGGCCTGCCCGCCTCGGCGCACCATGCTTTACTCATTGACACTCCTTGCAGCACCGCCAGGCCGACAACCAATACCCGCACACACGCCGCATACCTTTTCATTGTCTCACTCCCGTCTATCTTTCTCAGTTGTTTCTCACTGCAAAACCGATAACAACCCGATCCGACCTCATCTGGAACCGGGCGAAACCGGGTCACCCATTTCCGCGTAGTCCGATAGGCTCATCATATTCCCTGGAGCGGCGGCCGGGGGGTTCGCGGGCTCGGCTGGGGCCTTCTCGCATGCCCAGCGGAGGGCCTGGGCCAGCATTCGGTTGAACCATGGCAGGTCGAAGTCGTCCGGATGGCCTAGCGACGAGTACACGACCCGCCCGCCGTGGTCGGTGGTTCGGGCGACGGTTACCGGCTGGCGCTCGGACTGGCCGTCGAGTTCGCCGGACATCAGGACGGTCGTGCCCGGGCTGACCGGAGAGGACTTGTACAGCCAGGAGGTCACCTTTACGCGATCTGCCGGCAGACCGGCGACGATCGGATGGCCCTTCTGGGCAGGCTCTACCCATACGAGCGTGGCCGGGCCGCCGCGGGGCACCTTGTTGTTGTAGTGCCCGGTGTAATGGACGCCGAGAACCTTGCGGTCGAAGTCGGGCCACTGCTGGAGGCCCTTCGGGGCCTCGCCGCCGCGACCAGCGAAGGAGTGGCTGGCAGTGCGAATCGCCACGAGCGCCTTGCCATCGGCGATGAACTTCCGCACCGCGGCCATCTCGCTGGCGGGCAGAGGCCAGCGCCTTATGGAAAACATCGCCGCATCCGCATACTCCAGTTGCTCGATGCCGGGAATCGTGGTCCGTTGTTTGGGATCGCCCAGTGCGTAATGGATGCGGAAGTCGCCGCCGAGGTGCTTCTCGGCGAAGATCGGCAGGGTCCGGCTGGTTTCGTACTCGTCCTCGGCCGAGACGATCAGCAGGTCGCGGCGAGTGTCGGCCTTGAAGTGAAACGGCTCGCCGCCAAGCAACTGATCGCTCGTGACGGTCGGGCAGACGTACCGTTCGACGTGGTTGACCAGCAGGTCGTTACCGCGAACGTGGCTCACGTGCGGCGGCCTGGACGGGCTGTACATCGTGTCGGTCAAGTCGCGGACCAGCGCGACGTTCTTGCCCAGCCTCGCCCACTGCCTCAGCCCGAACGGCCTGCCCAGCACGCACATGTTGGCATGCACGCCGACGACGATGATATTGGTGATCTTTCGCTGCTCGAACAGCCGCCAGAACTCCTCGCCGGCGTCGCTGATGTAGTCTCGCTGGGGGTCGATGGCGATTGCCTCGATCTGCCTCGTCCACGGGCTGCCGGAGGGGCATGGCGGGTCATCCGGACAGCCGCCGCCCCCGCTGGCGTCGATGGGCAGTTTGGGCTCGCCGGGCAGGGAGCGGCACCACCGGTTCATACCCTCGGGCGCCGGCCCGGCGTGCTTGATCGCCGTCATGCGAAGGCGGGCGGGGTGGTTGGCGTAGTGTTTCATGCACGCGCTGGGGGCGTGGACGATGATCGCGCCCTTCAAGCGTGCGGCCTTGCAGAATGCGTAGATTCGCGGGGCGAGTTCCGCCACGCCGGCGGTGGCGGCCTTGCACCAGTGCTTGTCCCACCTGTCGCAGACGATCACCGCCGTCCGCCCGCCCGGCCAGGCGCGCGTGCGAAACGCTACGGGCCCGGTGGCGGCGGCGGG
>JAUWQU010000143.1 GCA_030610965.1 Phycisphaerae bacterium | reverse complement strand
CGTTCCAGATTCCCTGGAGGTTTGCCGGCTGGGAGCCAGGCCGGCTTGACGCGATCATCAGGTATCGCCCGTACTGTAAGTACATCGCCGCCAGTTGCGGGTCGTCGGCGGTGGCGAAGGCCTTGATTCGCTTGTCGGTTGGCAGCCTGGCCGCGTTGGGATCGCTTGGGCCGAGGGCGAGGCTCACGCGGCCGAAGAGCGCGCGGTGGTCGGCCACGTGGGCCTTGCGCAGCGAGGCGTAGCTCTGTTGGGCGATGGCGGACATGGCCTTGTCGCACGCGGCCGCGGGGTCGCCGGAGACGTCCTGGAAGTTCTTGTAGCTCGTCGCGGCGACCAGCTTCAGCGTCGCGGAAGTAGCGCCGCGAATCTCCACGCCGGCGTCGGTGGCCTTTACCGTGCCCCCCTCGGCCGAGACAACAAGCCGGGCCTCGAACGACAGCGTACTGCGCGGCTTTGCAAGTTGCCCGCGGAGCACGAGCCCGTCATCGCCCAGGGCCGTGACGGTATAGTCCTTATGCGGGCACTTGAGGTTCGCGGTGAAGTCCAGGCTGCCCGGCTTGTCGGCCTGGACGTGCACGATGATGGCCTTGTCCGGATGGCTGGCGAAGACCTCGCGGGTGTAGGCGACGCCGCCGATCTCGTATCGCACGGCCGTGACGGCCTGGGAGATGTCCAACTGCCGCCGATACTCGACGGGCTTGTTATGGCTGGGGAAGGTCAGTTCGATGTCGCCGAACGGCTGGTACGCCATCTGGCGGAGCGGGACGCTCATGAACGTCTGCGACGCGAGCGCCGTGGCCTCGCGCTGCTTGCCCTCGAAGAGCAGCTTGCGGATTTCCGGCAGGTGCTCGGCCGCGCCGGCGTGGGTATAGTCGTGCGGCTGGCCTGTCCAGAGCGTGTCCTCGTTGAACTGGATCCGCTCGACGGGCGCGCCGCCGAAGACCGTCGCCCCCATCGATCCGTTGCCGATGGGCAGCGCCTCGGCCCATTTGGCAGCGGGCTTGTCATACCAGAGCGTCATGTCGGCGGCGTCGCCGACTTTTGCCGCGGATGCCGATGCGGCAAGGGCCATCAGGAAAGCGCCCGCACACAGACCAATTAACGTCTCGTTCATAACACTTGCTCCCTACAGTTTACCAGTTGGTTTCCCAGGGCTGAAAGCCCCTGGTCTATATCCGCCTTTGGCGGGCAAAGCCCCGTGAACGGGGCTGAAAGCAAAATTGCCAAACACGCACATTCCACAGTTCCTATTCCCACGCCGAGCGAAGCTCCCATACGGTCAGCCTCGTTGCCTTGGCAATGTTCATAGGCTCCAACGAGCGATTCTCTTCCGGGTGGATCACTCCGATGGGCATGTAGACCTCGCCGTCGTTGGCGTATATTTCGATGCTCGTGCGATCGACCAGGATGCGGAGGCTCAGCTTGCCGCCTGGGCACTTCAGCGGGGCGGTCTTGCCCTTGCAGGTGAGCGTCTGCTTGGCGACGTCGTAGGACACCGGCGTGCCGCGAACGAAGAACCCCACTTCCTTTTCCTGGCTGGCGCTGATGTCGATCTCGGCGCTGATGTCCATCAGTTCGGCGTCGATTGCGGCCAGCGGGTTTCGGCCGGAGAATGTAAGGCTGCAGTCCTTCCACTCGTGCTTCTTTCCGCGGAGCTTTTCGATTTCGCGGACGGGCATGGTGAACATCCGCGGGCCGTCGCTGGTCGTTCGCAGCGTCAGCTCGACCGGGAAGAGCATGCACTGGTTGAAGGGCATTCCCGGCGTGTCGATCCGGCCCCAGGCGATCTGGATTCTCCTGCCGTCGTCGGCTGGGATGTTGCTGAACGTCTGGGAGGCGTAGAAGCAGTTGCCGTAGTGGAACGTTTGCCTGTCGCCATCCGGCGCGAACGTCTTTCCGTCGAACGAGCCCACCGCGTACTTGCCGTCGGCCCCGTAGACGACCCACTTGGTGGTGTCGGCCTTGCCGTCGAGGGCGATCTCGAAGATCTCCGGGCACTCGTAATAGCCGTCGATCCGGCTGGTGCGCTGCCAGTCCTTCAGGTTCGTCGAGGTGTACAGCGCGATGCCGCGCGACTTGCCCACCTGGTCGAACAGGGCCATCACCCAGTGCTTGCCCGGTGCGTACCAGATGACCTTCGGGTCTCGCCCGCTGTGCTTGACGACGGGGTTGCCTGCGTAATCCGCGAACGTGCGTCCGCGGTCGTTGCTGTAGGCGATGGCCTCGCCGCGCCCGGTGCTTGTGTAGGCGGCGACGATCACGTCCTCGTCGCCGGTCTTGAAGCCGGCCGTGTTGTCGGCATCGACAACCGCGCTGCCGGAGAACACCCAGTCGCCGAAGCGGTGCGGGTAAATCGCGATGGGCAGTTCCTTCCAGTGGACCAGGTCGTCGCTGACGGCGTGGCCCCAGTGCATGTTGCCCCACTTCCAGCCGTAGGGGTTGTGCTGGTAATAGAGGTGGTACTCGCCCTTGTAGTAGACCAGGCCGTTAGAGTCGTTGTTCCAGCCGCGCCGGCTTGAGAAGTGGAACTGCTGGCGGTGCTTTTCCTTGTACATTCCCGCGGCGCCGGGCACTTCGTCGGCCTGGGTTATCGCTTCGAGGCCCTTGGCGCCTTCGGTCATTTTGTCGACCTCGACGCGGATTTTCTTGCCGGCGAAGTCCGCCATGTCCGCGAAGACCCAGAAGTCCGGCTCGCCCTCGGCCAACTCGATGGTGAACTCGCGGGCCGTCTCGCCATCGACGACGAGCTTCACGCGACAACCCGGCGCGCCGTTCTTGACGGGCAAATGGAGGTATCGCTTGTCGATGGTGATTTCCCGCGAGGCCGCGACGGCCGGAGGGGGCGTCGCGGGTGCGGCCGACTGTCGTTTCTTGTCGCTTTGCATGATTTGATCCACGTTAACGTGTCCCCAACCGCCCTTTCGCTTATCGACGATCTGAATCGTCGCCATCTTGCCGGCAAGGTCCGTCACATCCCATGACTGCCAAGCCAGCGCCTCGCTGCCGCCGGGTGAGTTGTTGTAGCCGGTGGCGGTGCGGACGCACTTGCCGCCTATCAGGAGGTTGATGCATGTCTGGCCTGGATGCTTGCCGCCGCCGATTAGGAAGTTGATGTGCTTCCTCTCGATCTTCAGCGGCGGGCTTGTCAGCGTGCCGGTGGCGCCGTCGCCGCCGAGGTAGGTGTTGACCAGGGCCTTGCCTAGATACCCGCGGACGGTCATCTGGCCTTGAAGCGTGCCCTTGGCGGGGCCGGCGCCGAAGGCGTCGCCCTCGACCTTCCAGTCGCCATAGGTCTGGCCTTCGAAGTCCGCGATGAGGATGTCCTTGGCCTCCTCGACGGCAAAAGCCCCGGCCGGGCAGGCCAGCAAGGCGATTGCGACGAGTGTTGAGATGACATAGCCGAGCTTCGCGTGCATTGGCATCTCCTTTGGCGGCCAGGCGAATCGGGATTATATCCGCACCTTGCCTTGAACCCTCCCTGAGGGACGGCGGACTGCGCGGAAATTTTCCTGCCGGTCAGTCTTCAGGCACACGGCGGCGCGGGTGGCGGATGTTATTCAAGTCGAATCCCACGTTGCCGATGGGTAACAAAGACAGTCCAGCAGTGTGGGTCCGCGTGGGATGTGCCACCCGGCGGCGGCGCGTGTTGTCCGAAGACGGGTGTCGCAGTGAGGAATTGCCTGAAGAAGGGCTCTGAATGAACTTGGCGGAACAGCAGGAAGGTGACGTGATGGTCCTTCGGCCGATCGGAGCCATTACCGGGTCGGACTCCGATCGTCTGGGCAGTCGCCTGGAGGATTTGCTTGAGCAATCTTCCGGCCGGTTCGTTGTGGACATGGCCAAGGTAACTCTCCTGGACAGCCGGGCTCTGGAAGTGCTCGTCGAGGCCACCGAGAAGCTCATCCGCTCCGGTAATGCGTTGATCCTTGTCGCGCCGAACGACATCGTTCGAGAAGTACTTGAAATAACGGAAGTTGCATCGCTATTCGAGCAGTACGACGATCTCGGGGCCGCCGTTGGGAGCCTGGCATGAAGCCGTCGCAGCGAAGAGTCCGGATCGGCGACGCCCTCGTTGAGGACGGTCTGCTCACAGTCGAGCAGTTGGGGCAGGTCCTCGTCGAGCAGAAGAAGACCGGTCGGTTGCTCGGCGAGATGCTCGTCGAGCAGGAGTTGGTAACGGGGGCGAACATAATCGCCGCGTTGTCCAAGCGGATGGGGATTCGCGGCTGTCTGTTGCGGCGGGGCCTGTTCGACGGCCAGCTTTTGGCCTTGATAGGCCGGGAGGAGGCCAAGCGGCTTAAAGTCTTGCCGATGTTCAAGTTGCGAGACATGCTCACGGTCGCGATGGCCGAGCCGCAGTCGCTGGCGAGCATTGACAGGCTCCGGCAGATGACCGGCTGTAACATCCGTCCGATGCTGGCGTTGGAGAACGAGATCCTCAGTGCGATCGACGCCGGCATCGACTCGGCCCCGGCCGAGGGTTTCATGGGCACGGGCGAGGCCGAGCAGCTCGAGTACGTCGAGGGTGAGCCGGATGACGAGGACGCCGGCATGGGCGACCTTGAGAACACCGAGGCCAGCAGCCCGGTTGTCAGCCTGGTCAACCGCGTGCTGCTTCGGGCCATAAAGGATTCCGCCAGCGATATTCACATCGAGCCGGACCTCAAGGCCACGCGGGTCCGTTACCGGGTCCACGGCGTGCTGCGGGATTTGATGCGCCCGCCTGCCGGGATGCACTCGGCCATCGTCTCTCGCGTTAAAGTCTTCAGCCGCATGGACATAGCCGAACGGCGCCTGCCCCAGGAGGGCCGGGTCCGCCTCCAGGCCGAGGGCCGGGAGGTAGACCTGCGCATCTCGACCATGCCGACGGTGCTGGGCGAAAAGGTCGTCATCCGCATTCTGGACAAGAAGCGGCTCAACGTCCGGCTGGAGAGCCTTGGTTTCCGCCGGCAGGCGCTGGAGTCGTTCATGTCGATGCTCCACCGGCCTTACGGGCTGGTTCTGGTGACCGGCCCGACCGGCAGCGGCAAGACGACGACGCTTTACTCCGCCCTGAGCCTGCTGCGAAGCCCTGAGCGCAACATCATGACCGTGGAGGATCCGGTCGAATACCAGTTGGACCTGATCAACCAGATCCAGGTCCAGGAGTCTATCGGGATGTCGTTCCCGCGGGCCCTTCGCAGCATCCTTCGCCAGGACCCGGACGTGATCATGGTCGGCGAGATTCGCGACGAGCTTACGGCTCGCGTGGCGGTGCAGGCTGCCCTGACCGGCCACGTTGTGCTGGCGACGCTTCACACCAACGACGCGGCGGGGTCCGTGGCGAGGCTCGTGGACATGGGCATCGAGCCGTACCTGCTTTCGGGTGCGCTGAACGGCGTGGTTGCCCAGCGGCTCGTGCGGACGATTTGCCCGAACTGCCTCGAGACGTATCGCCCGGACGAGGCCGACCTGCGGGAGGCCCGCCTGGCCGACGGCGCGTCTCGGACGTTCAACCGCGGCGCCGGCTGCTCGCACTGCTATGACTCGGGCTTCGCCGGGCGCTGCGGGGTTTACGAGGTCATGGAAATCGGCCCGGAACTTCGTCGGATGATGCGCCACGACGTGAGCACGCAGGAGCTTCGCGAGGCCTGGATCAAGCTCGGCGGCACCACGCTGCGGCAGGAAGGCGTGCTTGTGGCAGTCGAGGGGCGGACGAGCCTGGAAGAGGCCCTGTCCGTAACGCACAGCGAGGAAGAGTCCGTCCCGGCCTCGGCGGAGCCGGAACTGCACCGCGAGCCGACTGCGGCAGACGCTAAGGCAACGATATGAAACTGGCATACAGGGCATTCGAGAAGTCCGGCCGCGAGATCACCGACGTGATCGACGCGCCGAACGTGGCCGAGGCGACCGACCGCCTGCGGCACCAGGACCTGTTCGTCGCGGACATCCGCCCCGCCTCGGCCGGGCCGATCGAAGAAAGGCCCCAGGCCTCGATATCCGGCGGCCTGCGACTGCCGCGAAGCAAGACGTCCAAGACCAAGGACGTCGCCATGTTCACGCGACAGCTCTTCATGCTCATCAAGTCCGGCACGCCGGTGGCCGAGGGGCTCCGCTCGCTGGCGCGCCAGACCCGCGATCCTGTATGGCGGCGGGTGATCGAGGACATCCGAGGCAAGCTGGAGGAAGGCGTCTCGCTGTCGGTGGCAATGTCGGCCAGGCCGGACTGGTTCGACGAGGTGTACCGCAACATGATCGCCGCCGGCGAGACCAGCGGCAAGCTGACGATGGTGCTGGACCGCCTTGCCCAGTTGATCCGCAAGCGGCTGCACGTGCGCCGGGTCGTCCAGGGCGCGATGATCTACCCGGCCCTGCTGACGGTCGTAACGACGGTGGTCTTCGTGGTGATGCTTCTACTGGTGGTTCCGAGGTTCAAGATGCTCTTCGACACGCTGGCCGTGCCGCTGCCGGCGACGACGCAGTTCCTTATCGACCTGAGCGACACGGTGAAGTCGTACTGGCCTATCGCGATCAGCTTGCTGGCCGCGGCGGGCGTGGGGATCAAGCTGTTTGTCTCCGGCGCGGGCGGCAAGCGCGCCTGCGACACGCTGGTGCTTCGGCTGCCGTACGTGGGCAACCTGGTGCGTAACTTCGCCACGGCCCGGATCGCCCGTCTGCTGGGTGTGCTGCTGGACAGCCACCTGCCGATGCTGGAGGCCCTTCAGTTGAGTCGCGGTTCGGTAAGCAACATTCATTACCGCGAGTTGATCGATCGCGCATGCGAGGCGGTCTCGCGAGGCCTGCCGATAAGCTCGGTTTTCAGGGGCTCGCCGCTGGTTCACGCTTCGATCTACGAAGCCACCCGCAGCGGCGAGCAGAGTGGCCAGCTTTCGGCCCTGCTGCTGGACGTGGCGGAGTTCATGGACGAGGAAAACGAGATCCTGCTCAAGGGCCTCATCAGCATCATCGAGCCTATGATCCTCATATTCATGGGCGTGATGGTTGGTTTCGTGGCTCTGAGCATCTTCACACCGCTGTTCGACGCGACCAGCCTGGTCGGGAAAGGCGGATGATGAACTGGCCTGTTCTGACAAACTGTTCGCCCATTGGCGTGGATGTCGGCG
The DNA here is from genome assembly GCA_030610965.1 of Phycisphaerae bacterium. GTDB lineage: Bacteria > Planctomycetota > Phycisphaerae > SM23-33 > SM23-33 > JAUWQU01. Next base: position 917 of record JAUWQU010000143.1, on the reverse strand, counting down.
AGAGATGCATCAAGGCTTTGCAGTTCTCTCGCGGCGGCGGGAAATGGCGAATCAGCGCCGCAGCCGGGATGAAACGCGAGCGCCAGGGCGCTGGGATCACCGGCGCGGAGGTTCGCCGGCTTGGCGAGCAGTTGACCGAATCGGGCTTCCGCGGGAACAGGCTTGTGCTGGCTGTTCCGGGCGAGAAGCTGCTGACCGGGATAATGGAGTTGCCGCCCGCGGACTCCGGCGCGCCTCTGGAGATGCTCGCCCGCTGCGAGTTGGCGCGGATGCACAAGTGCGACCCGCAGTCATTCGAGATGGCGAGTTGGCAGTTGCCGGCGCCAGCGCGGGCCGCGAACACGACGTTCGTGATGGGCGCCGCCTGCACGCACGCCGACGCCGACAGCCTGCTGGATTGCTTCGAGGCCGAGGGCTTCCGCGTGGAGAGGCTGGAGATACAGTCGCAGGCCATGGCCAGGGCGTGCGGGCCGCTGCTGCATGCGTCCAACGGCCTTGCGGGCATCCTCGACGTCGGATGGACGGCTCCGAGGCTCGTGCTGCTCTACAACGGCGTGGTGATCTACGAACGCAAGCTGTCCAAGAGCGCCTACGGCGCGATGGTTGAGGAGCTTGCCGGCGAGTTGGAGGTGGACGCGGCGCAGGTCGAGCAAATGCTTTCCGGCGCGGACCAGGCAGGGCCGCACGCCGAGGCCGTCGACGCCTGCCTCGAGCGATACGTCGCTCGAATGATCGAAGAAATGAGAATGCCGTTGTCGTACGTTTCCAACCAGTATCCCGACGCGGCGGCCGATCAGTTGCTGCTGGTCGGCGGCGGCGCGCGGCTGGACGGGTTGGCCAGGCACCTCGCCGAAGCGATGGACTGGCCCGTGGTTGCTGCGGTGATGGCGGAGCTGGCCGAGGGTCCGGACTCGCTG
>JAUWQU010000451.1 GCA_030610965.1 Phycisphaerae bacterium | reverse complement strand
CACCGTTCGGTGGCCAATGGGCGTGTGAGAGGGGGCGGGTATCGATTCGCTGAAATTCGCCGCCGACGGGGGGGGGCCCGGCAGCCGAGGCGGGGCGGTGAACGTTCAGTTGAGCCATCGCGACATGGGTGTGCTGGAACGCGCCAGCAAAGACCTTGCCGAGGTTATGGCGACGTATCCGCGCGTCAAGGATGTCGATGACGGTTTCCAGCCAGGCAAGCCGCAACTCGACTTCACCGTCACCGACGACGGCAAGAGTCTGGGAATCACCGCCGATGACATCGCCCGCCAGGTGCGAAACTCGTTCTACGGGGCCGAGGCCGTCCGCCAACAGCGCGCGCGCAATGAGATCAAGGTAATGGTCCGCCTGCCGAAAACGGACCGGTCAACGGAACAGACGGTCAACGACTTGCTGATCCGAACGCCCGCCGGCACGTTCGTGCCGCTTCGGCAGGTCGCCCTCTACAAGCGTGGACGGGCATACACCACGATCAACCGCCGCAACGGTCGCCGCGTCGTTGAAGTGTCCGCCGACGTCACACCGCGCAGCAAGGCGGGGGAGATACTCGGCGACATCAAAGCAAGCGTCTTGCCGGATATCCTGGCGAAGTATTCGGGCCTAAGCTATAGCTTCGAGGGCCAACAGGCGGATATGCGCGAGAGCATGAGCAGCCTGTATGTGACCTCTGCACTGGCGATGCTCGCCATCTACGCCATGTTGGCCATTCCCTTTCGCAGCTACGCCCAGCCGTTGATCGTCATGACGAGCATCCCGTTCGGGGTTGTGGGGGCCTTCGTCGGACACCTGATCATGGGCTACGACCTGAGCGTCATCAGCATGTTCGGCATCGTCGCCCTTTCCGGGGTGGTCATCAACGACTCCCTCGTACTCGTGGACTTCGCCAATCGCCGAAGGCGCGAGGACGGCATGTCCTACCACGATTCGATTGTCGCAGCCGGCATCCAGCGTTTCCGCCCGGTCATCCTGACGACGCTGACGACCTTCGGCGGGCTGTCGCCGATGATCTTCGAGACGTCCCGGCAGGCGAGGTTTCTTATCCCCATGGCGCTGTCGCTGGGCTTCGGCATAGTCTTCGCCACGCTGATCACGCTGGTGATCGTGCCGTCGCTGTACATGGTCATCGACGACGTCGAACGCCTCCTGGGCAAGGCCTCGCCGACGCCGACGCCCGTCCCGCCGGCAAGAACGCCCCCGCCACTGCCGGAGGCGTGACGAACGGCGCCTCGGGACAGAATAACGTCATTGGAAAGCCCCACGATGGTCGTGGGAAGGAACTCATCCAGGGAATCATGGTTCTATGCCTATGTATAAGAAATATCTAATCTTGCCGCCGGCTCTGATCGTAGCGTTCGTTTTCTCGGTTCTCCTGGTTGCCGCAACGCCCGCCGGGTACGCCGCCGCGCCGTCGGCAGAGAGCGAATTCTTCAAGAATACGGAACTCAGTGTGGACCTGGCCTTGTCCGGCACGCAGTTCTACATCCCCAACGTCTTCGGCCCGACGGGCATGAACGGTTGGATACTCGGCGAGACGCTCGTGGTGCGGGAAGTCGAAAGCGGCTCGCCTGCCGACGGCGTCGTTCTGCCCAATGACGTCATTTCGCGAGTCAATGGCAAACCGCTCGGCGCCGAACCGCTCAAGACCCTCGGCGAGCAGGTCGAGGTTTCCGAGCAGTCCGGCAAGATGTCCCTGCTGGTCAAGCGCGGAACCGAGGAAAAGACGCTCACTGTCCCGATCCGCAAGCTCGGCACATTAGGCAAGGATTGGCCCCACGACTGCGCCAAGAGCCGGGCGATCCACGTCGATGCCTGCGAGTACCTGGCGCGGATCCAGAACGTCGCCGGCCTGTTCGACGGAAGAATCTACGTCGGCTTCGCATTGAACGGGTTGACCTGGCTGGCAGCGGATGACCCCAAGTACATGGAGAACGCCCGCCGCATGGCTTACGGCTATCGCAAGGCGTTCGACCCGGAGAACACCAACACGGTCAACTGGGAATGGGGCTACATGGGCGTGTTCCTGGCCGAGTACTACCTGCGGACCGGCGACAGGTCCGTCCTGCCTCTGGCACAGGCCGTCGGCCAGGCCATCGTCCGCAGCCAACTGCCATGCGGCACGTGGGGCCACGGGCCCTTCCCGGGGCGCGGTTACGTCCAGGGCGGGGCGCTGAACAACTGCGGGCTGGTCTGCTGGATGGCGCTGGTGCTGCTGGACGAAGCCGGCGTGCCCGTCAATCAGCCGGCGCTGAAGAGATCGACGAAGTTCTTTGAACGCTTCGCCTTTCGCGGCGGAGTGCCCTACGGCGATCACCGCCCCGAGTACGGCGGGGGCAACGGCAAGAACGCCCTGCCCGGCATCGTGGCCAATATCCTCGGCGATCAGGCCGCAAGCGAGTATTACGCACGCCTGTGCACACTCAGTTTCCGTGGCCGAAACGCCGGGCACACCGGCGGCTTCATGGGTTTCATCTGGGGCAACGTCCAGGGCGCTTACGACCCCCACTACCCCGACTACCGCCGAATGCTCGAATACTGGGGCTGGCTGCTGAACGTCTCGCGCCGTTGGGACGGCGGCTTCCTCGTGCCCGAGTCCATCATCGGCAGAATATACACCTACCGCGGCCCGATGCTGGCGACCGGCGGGTTGGCGCAACTCTACGCCATGCCCAATCGCACGCTGCGCATCCACGGCGGGCCGAAGAGCGTCTTCGCCAGGCAAGACCTGCCAGCCGACCTCGCCAGGGGCGTGCAACTGTATCGCGATCGTAAGTTCGACGAACTTCGCAAGGCCGTCAAGCCGACCAGCGACCTGGCTCGCCAACTCCTGGCCGCGGCCGACCGCAAGGAAAAAGACATCGCGCTGACTCTCGACAAGATCGAAGCGGCGATCAGCGGCGGCAACCTCGCCCTGGCAAGCCAAATGGCCAACGATCTTTCCCAACTGACCTACAACGGCAGAGACATCAACCGCCTGGGCGCGCTGCGCTGGCAGATCCGCATCCACAAAGACGCCGGCGCGTTGGCCAACGCGCGTGAGCTTTACGAGCGCAACAAGTGGCTGACCTATACCGACGCCGAAGCGAGACAGGCCTTCGAGAAGCTCGCCGCCGATCCCAAGGCCGGCATCTACCAGCAACTGGCCCGACAGGAATTGGCCACGCCGGATGACGCCTCGCTGTGGACCTATTACTGCGAACTCATCTACACCAAGAGCCTGCCGATCTGGCGGATCGATTCCAAGGCCAAGGCCGCCATGCTCCGCGCAGCGAGCATCCGCAGCGGAAACTGGCCGAAAATCAGCGCCCTCAACCTGCTGCAGGACGTCGGCGTGCTGGCCGAGCAGTTGAAGGGCTGGACGCCGCTGGTCGCGCCGTGGACCGGCGATTACCCCGGCGCCAAGCCCGAGTGGCGCTACATCAGCGTACCCGCCGGGCAGGAGCCGCCCGCGAATTGGGCCGGCGTCGATTTCGATGACAGCAGTTGGGAAAAGGGAAACGGTCCGCTGGGCGACGACGGCATCCGCCCCCGAGCAGGCGCTCCCCATATTCGCATCGCGTTCGATTGCGATCGCGTTGACTTCAAGAAAGTACTGCTTGGGCTGCGCACCAGGGGCAAGGCCGCGCTCTACCTCAACGGCACGCCGGTGCTCTGGTCGGACGCGACGCAAGGGCCGCGAATGCGAATGAAGGCGCTGGTTATGATCGACCTGACGCCCAATGCGGTGAAGCTTCTGCGAAAGGGCCGCAACGTCCTGGCCGCCCGCGCCCTGGGAGGCCGGGCCGACTTCGGAATGTACGCCTCGCCTGATGAACCTGCCCTCGGCTACAAGCCGCGACCCAAGGACTGGTCGCCGGGGCCGCAAATCGCCCCGCCGGACCTGTCGATCAAGACGCCCCGCAGGCCGATCCTCAAGACCGTCCTGGCGCCCTGCACGACCGGCCTGACCTTCGACCCGCCCGGCAAGCCCAACGAGGACCTCCACGAAATGCGGGCGGAGTTTGTCGGCACCAGGGATAAGCCAGCGGCGGGAACGATGCCGCTGGCCAAACGAGCCCAATACCTGTGCCACTTGGACTCGCGAATCCGGCGCGATGCGGCCTACTGCCTGATGGGCGAAGGCGCCAAGGCCATGCCATACATCCTCAAGGCCCTGGAATCGGACGACATCCGCGTGATCCGCGGCGGCTGCGACGCCATCGGCGGATCGTTCGGCATGAACGGCCTCGGCAGGGGCAACAAGCGAAGCGTGATGACGCCCGACATCGCCGGCAGGGCCGTGCCCAAACTGCTCCCGTTGCTCAAGCACAAGGACATGTACGTCCGCGAAGGCGCGTTGATGGCCCTGAGCAACTGCGGCAAGCAAGCGGCCAGGCACCTTGACGAGATCGTCGCCTGCGCC
>JAUWQU010000232.1 GCA_030610965.1 Phycisphaerae bacterium | reverse complement strand
TTGAAAAAACAAAGCCAATTTGCCGGGGGCGGAAATGAGCGCAAGCTTAGTAATAACAAGGGATTATGAGGAAATGCGGTGGTTTCGGGCTCCGGGAAAACAAAGCCAATCAAAGCCAATTTCGAGGTTCGATTAGTGCCGGCGTTACTGCAGGGCGGCGTCTTTTTTGATTACCTTTTGCTTCTGGTCCTGTTTGAAGGCGGCCAGTTTTTCGCTAAAGTTTGCATCGGCCAGGGCTAGAATCTGCACGGCGAAAATGGCGGCGTTTTTCGCGCCGGCCTTTCCGATGGCCATTGTTGCGACCGGCACGCCGGGCGGCATCTGTACGGTGCTCAGCAGGGCATCCATCCCGCCCAAGCCCACGCCCGAGTCCAGCGGCACGCCTATGACAGGCAGTGTTACTTTCGCCGCCATGGTGCCGGCCAGGTGGGCGGCCATGCCCGCGGCGGCGATTATGACCTTAATTCCGTTTTCGGCGGCGGTTTCTGTGAAATCAGCGGCAATCTCCGGCGTCCGGTGGGCCGAAATTATCCGCACGACGGGCTCGATCCCGAAATCGCCGAGCTGCTCGACATCCCCGTCGCCACCGCCAAGAGCCGCATCCGATACGCCCTGCTGAAACTCGCCCGAGAGCTGAGACCCTTCAGCCCGGAGAACCGACCATGAACTGCCAAGAGATTCGGGACAAGTTGATTTCGTGGGTCTACGACGAACTCGACTCCGCTGAGATCCCCGACATCGAAGCCCACCTCGACGAATGCGACGCCTGCCGAGCCGAGCTGGCCGACCTTCGGGCCGCCCGGGCTGCGATCGCCGGAATCCTCGCCGACGAACCGACAGCCGCCCGGCCGCCGCGGCGCAAGCCCGTCCGATGGCTGAGAATCCTTGGCCCGATGGCCGCGGCGGCTGCGCTGGTCGTGGGGATCATGCTGCTGCTCGAAATCGGCACGGGTCCCGTCGCGGCCGCGCTCGGCCCGCCTATCATCGAACGAACCGGCATCTCCCTGACCGTGCTGTCCCAGCCGGAGGGCTGGCAAGACGCGACCGGACAACCGAGACAGAGGCTATACTACCGCCCGACGTGGCGAGGCCTGGCGATGGTCCGCGACCGGCGGTTGATCCGCCGACTGCCCGCAGGCGTTTCGCGCATATCCTTCAAGGATGTCCCCGCCGAGATCCGCCCGGACTCCGTCCGCCTGCGAAGCCTCACCCGCCCAGGCGGGCTGACCGTCCTCGAACAGAACTACCAGTACGACCTGGCCACCGCCGACGCCGTACTGAAACGCTACATCGACCGCGACATCACCGCCGTAGCCCAAGACGCGAACGTCGACTCCGTCACGGGGAAGCTCCTGAGCTTCGATCGCCAATCGATGGTGATCCAACCTGCCGGCGAAGGCCCGCGAACGTGCGCCCGCACCGCTCTGGCGTCGATTAGCCTGGCGGAACTTCCCGACGGGCTCCGCTCGACGCCGACCTTGCAGTGGGAACTCGAAAACAGCGCCGAGAGCCGGCAGAACTTCGAAGTCGCCTACCTGACCGAAGGCCTCAGTTGGCGTGCGGACTACGTGCTCAAGCTCGCCCGCCTCGACATCGCCCCCGACGCCAACGATGACGGCGGCGTCCCGGCGATCCTCGACGCGGCCGATCTGGTCGGCTACGCGACCGTCAGCAACCACTCCGGCGTGACGTTCAAGAACGCCCAACTCAAACTCCTCGCCGGCGACGTGAACCTGATCCCGCCGGGCTTCGTGATCATGTTAGTGGGGGACTCGATAATACTCGGTGGATCCGACGAAAACGAGCAATACGGCCCGACAATGACGGAGAAGGCCTTCTTCGAGCATCACCTCTACACCGTCAGCCGTCCGACGACCCTCCGCGACCGGGAGACCAAGCAGATCGAAATGGTCTCCGGCCAGGGCGCCACGCTCCGACGCGGCTACATATACACAGCCCACGACAAGATCGCCGCCCCGCGCGTCGTCAGTGAAATGGTCAACAGCGAAGTCAACGGCCTGGGCAAGCCCCTGCCCAAAGGCGTGATGCGGCTGTACGCTCCCGGCCCCGACGGCGTGAGCACCTACGTCGCCCAGACCACCATCGACCACACCCCAAAAGACGAGAAGATCCGCCTGCAATGGGGCCATGCCTTCGACATCGTCTGCTCGACCACTGACACCAACTACCGCCGCAGCGGCGACAACCACACCAAAGAATCTCGGGTAGACATACGCAACCACAAGAACCGCGACGTAACCGTCACCGTCAGTGTCAAGATCCCCAAGAGCACCCACACCTTCGAGTGCAAGGGCTTTGATTGGCGTGTCCGTGAAGTGGGCATTGTGGAGATTACCGTGCCCGCCGCCGCCAACCATCCCGTCGCCGTGCATTACACCTACCAGTACAATCCCCTCAGCGGCGGCGGCCTGAAGAACCCACACAACAATTAGAAACATTCATCCTACAGCAGAATCTTTGAAGGAGACCGAACCATGACTTCAATCACACGCACGACAATCCGCACCGCCTTGCTGGTAGTGGCCCTGACGGCGCTGCTTCCACAGTTCGCCGTGGCTGCCGCCGACGCCAATGAATCCGTCGCCCTGACGGTCTACAATGGCGGCTACTGCGTCGTCCGCGAGCATCGCCGCCTGGACATCGACTCCACCGGCCAGGTCAAGTTCACCGACGTGCCGTTGACCATCGACGCCACGACCGTCCACTTCAAGAGCCTAACCGACCCAGCCGCCAAGCTCCTGGAACAGAACTACCAGTTCGATCTCGTCTCGGCGGACAAACTCCTGCGGAAGTACATCGACAAATCCATCGAGGTCGTCTGCGAGGGCAAGACCTACGCCGGCTCGCTGCTGAGCTACGACGGCGGGCAGATTGTGCTCAAACAGAACGACGGTCGCATTGTCATGGTCCAACGGCGCAATAACGTCCGCGACATCCGCTTTGGGGCCTTGCCCGGCGGGTTGCTGACCAAGCCGACGCTGCTGTGGCAGGTCGCGACCAAGCGACCAGGCAAGCACCTGACCGAGGTCACTTACCAGGCCAAAAACATTCGCTGGCACGCCGAGTACGTTCTCGTGCTCAACGGCGATGACACAGCCGCGGACATGTCCGGCTGGGTCTCGGTCGAGAACAACACCGGCAAGACCTACCGAGACGCCAAGCTCAAGTTCATCGCCGGCGATGTGCGGAAGATCGTCGGCCAGCCAACGCGTCATGCTGGGAAGGTGGATACCTACCTCTGGTCGGTCCCAACACAAGCCATGGCCGAGAAGGCCTTCTTCGAATACCACATGTACACGCTGCCCCGCCCATCGACCGTAGCCAACGCCGAGGTCAAGCAACTCGAGATGTTCACTCCCGCCAAGGGCGTCGGCGTCCAGAAGAAGTATCTCTACAATCCTCTGGGCAACTTCCGCTGGAACTACGGCAGCCGCTACAACGACCGCAGCCACGGGGTTACGAGCAACAAGAAGGTCAACGTCTTCATCGAGTTCGCCAACGAAAAGAAGAATGCTCTCGGCATGCCCCTGCCGGCCGGGACTGTCCGAGTCTACAAACAAGACCCCGACGACGACGCCATGGAGTTCATCGGCGAGGAAAAGATCGACCACACCCCCAAAGACGAGACTTTGAGTCTACGGATCGGCAACGCCTTCGACATCGTCGGCGAGCGCAAGCAGACGAACTTCCGCGTCGAGAGCGGTCGCAAATGGATTCAGGAGACTATCGAACTGAAGGTTCGCAACCACAAGGAAGAAGCCATCACCGTACGCATCAAGGAACCCCTCTTCCGATGGGTCAACTGGAAGCTGACCAAGCAGTCTCACGAACATACCAAGCTCGACAGCCGCAACATCGCCTTCGACGTCAAGGTCCCCGTCGACGGCGAAACCACCGTCACCTACACCGTAGACTACACTTGGTGAGAGTCCAATGACCGGGCTGCAGGGCGGGCGACACACGGCCCAGCCGCAACGCCGCCAGTCCGGACGGCGACGGATTGAGGAGTGTCTGCTTCCGCTGGGAGAATTAATCAACTTGGCCCCGGGAAATCCGACGGGACAGGCCACGTTCTCCCGCTCGCAGAACCGGCATGGACGCGGGAGTGTGTTTGCCCCACGCGCATCAGCCGTGCGACAGCTTCGGTTGCGGGGTTGGCACGGAGTTGGGCCAGGGGGCCCGCTTGTTGGACTGCGCCGGCTTCGATCACGCCGACTCGGTCGGCGATGGCGGCTTCGGCGAGGCTGTGGCAGACGTGGATTACCGTCAGGGCGAGGCCCTCGAGGCGCCTGTCGATGCCCTCGGACGCGGCCTTGGCGGCGCGTATGGCGAACGGGGCGCTCAGCAGGAACCGGCACAGGACTATTCCCGCCGCGGCGTTGCGGCCCAGGCCGACGGAGTCCATTCTGTCGCCGAGCCAGCCGCCCGGCGAACTGGCGAAGCGTACCCGCACCAACACGCCGCTGGCCAGCGGCGGCATGACGATCGGCAGGATGGGTGGGGGGCTCACTCGGGGGTGGGCATCTTCGGGGCCTCGATCGTGTAGCGGTGCCGGCGGAAGATGCTTCTTCCTTCCGGCCCGGCCAGCCAGTCCATGAACTGCCTTGCCAGCGGCTTGTTCTGCGAGTACTTCAGCAGTCCGATGGCGACGTGGGACAGGATGTTCTGCTCGGGCGGAATCTCGACGATGTCGACGTCCTTTGCGAACTCGACGGCCACGGCGTCCCAGACGATGGCCGCGTCAATGGAGTTGGTCCGCACCTTTGCGCCCAACTCTTTGACGGTCATGGGCGAGTAGACGGTTCTGGCCTGGATGGCCGCGGGGTCGATGTTGTTCTTTGCCCACAACTGCTCGCAGAGCCTGCCTGCCTGGCAGGCCTTGGGGTTGCCCAGGCCAAGTCTTACGCCCGGTTTGATGAGGTCGGTCAGCGCGGCGATGTTCTTGGGGTTTCCCTTGCCCACGATGATTACCGGCACGAAGCGGGCGATCGTCCTGCGGTCCTCGATGGAGCCGTCTGTGGCCAGCATGTCGAGGTAGCCGACGTCTCCGGGCATGTAGAGGTCGCCGGCCTGCTTGAGGCGAATCGCGGTGATGAGCGTGCTGCTGAGCTGGTAGCCGACCTCGATCTTCGCGCCGGTCTTTTTCTCGAAGGCCTTGACGGCGTCCTCCATCGCCAGGCGCAACCCCGTGCCGCAGTGCAGCGAAAGTTTCGGCGTAACCAGCGAGTCCGGCGCCGGCGAGAAGCCGAACTCGTCGGCCAGCAGCGAGCGGTTGGCCATGACGAACTCGGCGAACTTCGCGGCGGCCTCGGGCTGCTTGGAGCACTTGAGCGTGGCGATGGTCACCTTGATCCGCCCGATGTCGTACACCTTCTTCGTGGCGCTTGTCACCGCGTCGATACCTGAAATGGGCGCGTACTCAGCATCGATGGGTACAGCGTCGAGCTTGTCCGACCGCCGGTGCGCTACGGCGTTCCAGAGTATCGCCGCGTCAACGTCGCCGATGCCGACCCAGTCGGCCGCCTGGCCGCTGCCGCGGCTGTGCTTTACGATGTTCGCCTCGATCTGCTCGCGAAGGCCGGCCTTGTCGAAGATCACCGGCACGATGTGCCCGGCCGTGGACTTCCGAGGGTCCGTCATCGCCAGCTTCAGCCCCGGCCTGGCGAGGTCCCTGACCGATTTGATGCCCTTGGGGTTGCCCTTGGGCATCACAATAACGGGAGTTACCACCGCCATCGTCCAGCCCTGTAGGCCGAGCCCCCTGGCCATCAGCATGTCAGAGAACGGGTCGTGGCTGACGTACAGGTCGCCGGTCTGCTGGGTCTGGATGCGGATCAGCAACTCGCCGCTACCGGCGGAGTCCATATCGACCTTCTGCCCGGTCTTGGCCTCGTAAAGCCTTGCCAGCTTCTCCATTACCGGGCGCATCGTCCCGCCGACATAGCAGTGCAGGGGTTTGTGGGGCTTGGGCTGGCCCGAGCCGCTCTCGCCGCAAGCCGCCAAAAGCGTTCCAGCCAGAGCCACGCCTGCAAAAGCAATGATCCTTCGCGGGTTCGTCATTGCATAATCTCCTCCCAGAACGTCATTGTCTTCCAGGCCGGCAGCTGTCGCCGACCTGAAAATACCAAGATAAACGTTCGTCACTTCAACTGCAAAGGCCAAGCCAGAAGTCCGCGCCGCCAGCCTGTGGTCGGCGGGCTTTCTCTGTTGCGGGCGCGTTTATGCGAGAAGTGACTGACATTTCTGCCGGGCGGTGCATAAGTATATCCTTTTCAAGCGGATACCATTATTTCCCCGCCGGGAGTTTATTGGATGGCCCCGTCCAGATTACATGCCGCGGGAGGGGTAATTCTATAACATATTGCAAATAAAGAGTTTACAGAA
>JAUWQU010000768.1 GCA_030610965.1 Phycisphaerae bacterium | reverse complement strand
ACTTGGGCGACCCGACGGATACAGGAACTGCTCATGCAATTCCAGACCAGCGAGGGCAGCTACATCTCGCCGGACTACGCGGCTGGGGACTTACCCGTGCCGTTCGACCTGGCCGTCGCAGCCACCAGGGCCGAAGACAAGGAAAACGGCATCAAGCCCTCGCGGATCGTGGTTATGACGGTCGGCGCTAGCCTGACCGACGGCTACCTGGACCGGGAAATTCCCGTGCGGGACGCCAAGGGCACGCTCTCGCTTGCCGACCCGCCGCGAGCCAATGCCGACCTGCCAATCAACAGCATCTACTGGCTGATAGGCCGGCAGGGACTCGTCGCCAGCGGACCCGTGCAGGCGACCATGAGGGAGATCCCGCCGACGCTTAAAACGGTCCTGGTGATCGCTTACTGCGTGGCGTTGCCGCTGATCGTTCTGGCGGTCGGCGGGCTGGTGATGTACAGGCGAAAGCGATAACGAGAAGAAGGGCATAGGTCAAAGAAGAAGGTCATAGGTCAAAGGTCTTAGCTCATAGGGCGCACTGGGAGTTGACGACCACTGCCGCTCAGCCGATGGGTAGGGTGCCATGCTTCCAGCTTTGGGGAAGCATGCCGCAGCAGAGCATGCTTCCTGCGACGGAAGCATGGCACCAATCACCATGGCGGCTGACAGACACCTAGGACCTCAGAGCTAGGAGTTGGAAACGATGAAGCCGACAACGATAATCATCCTTGGCGCCCTGCTGGTGGCCTGCCTCGCGGTGGCGCTTATTACCAGCGACATCTTCAAGGGCCCCGAGCCCGACAAGCAGCCCGACAAGGTCGCCGAACTGTTCACGCCGCCTCTCGGCAAGGTCACGCAACTGACCGTTCAGGGCGCAGCCGGAAAGAGGACCTTCCGCAGGGAAGGCGAAAACTGGCGGATCGTCGAACCCATCGACGCCCCTGCCGACGCCTTTGGGGTCAATGGACTCGCCGACGCCGTCAAGGGCATCAAGGCCGCTGAGGCCGAGGATGTCGGCGACGAGACCACCGGCCTTGCCGAGCCCAAGTGGACCGTCACCATCACAGACGACGCGGGCGTTACCCACAAGCTCGCGGTCGGCCGGGCCAGGCCCATGAAGGCCGACCAGACCTACGTCCGCCCGGACGACAGCAAGAAGGCGTTCGTGGCGGAGATAAACCTGGCGGCAAAGCTGGACAAACCGCTGAGCGACTTCCGCGATAAGACCGTGCTGAACCTGTCGTCCGACTCGATAGCCCGCGTGAAGGTCGCCGGGCCGGAGAGCTTCGAGCTGGTCAAACGCGATGGCAAATGGGAGCTGACCGCCCCGCTGGCCGCGCCGGCCAACCCCGATAGCGTCCGCAGCATCCTGAGCGCCGTCGGGCGAGTGACGGCCACCGAATTCGTCTCCGACGACGCAAAGGACCTCGCCCCCTACGGCCTGGTTTCCCCGCAGTTGCTGGCCGAGGTGGAAATGGCCCCCGAGCAGCCGACCACCGGACCGGCCTCGACCCAGCCCGCAACCGGACCGGGCAAGGTCCACAGCCTGGCCATCGGCAAGCAGATCGGCGACAAGGTCTATGCCAAGATATCGGGCTCGGCCACCATTTTCCGAGTTGGGCCGGCGCTGATCCAGAGCCTCCAGCCGAAGCTGGCCACACTGCGAATCAGCAAGGTCCTGGACATCGACATCCCGGCCGTGACGGGCGTGGACATCTCCGTTCCGGCCGGCAAGGCGGGATTTGTCAAGACCGAGGGAAAGTGGCTCATGGCACTGCCTCTTAAGGGCCCGACCGCCGAGGGGGCCGTCGACAAGCTGCTCGGCGACGCCGCCGCCCTCAAGGCAGAGAGCTTCAAGGACGACGTGACCGAACCGGCCCTCCAAGCCGCCGGCCTGGACAAGCCGACGGCGGAGTTGAAGTTCCGCATGGCCGGTAAGGGCAAGTCCGTCACACTGCTGATAGGCGACAAGACCCCATCCGGCGAGATGACGTTCGTCCGGTCCGCCGGCGCCTCGGCCGTGGCGGTGGTCCGCACGGGCGACCTGTCGGCCCTTCTGGCCGAGCCGGCGACGTACTGGAACCCCGAGTTGCTCAAGCTACCCGAAGGGGGCCGGACGGCCTCGCTGGAGCTGCGCCGCCCGGACGACAGCTACAGCCTCGTCCATGACGCCAACGGCGCCTGGACAATGACGTCCCCCCTGGCCACCCCGGCCAACGAGGACCAGATCAACAAGATCCTCGACAGCCTCGAGAACCTGACGGCCGAGAAGATCGTGTACCTCTCCGATGGTAACAAGGTTCCAGAAAGCTACGCCAAGGGCACGGACATCATGCAGGTGGTCACCGGCGACAAGGATGCGTCCGAGTCCGAGATGTACACCATGTTCTCCAGCCTGATGGGGTGGGCCGATGACGTGCGCGCGCTGGGCGTGCTGACCAACGCCGACACGCCCGAAGACGCAGTTATGGCGCACAAGCTCGGGGCCGAGGGCATCGGTCTGACCAGGACCGAGCACATGTTCTTCGGCGGGGAGCGGCTGCTGAACTTCCAGAAGATGATCGTCGCCGATGACGAGGAGTCGCAGCGGTCGGCGCTGGCGCAGCTCCTGCCGTACCAGCGCGAGGACTTCGAGGGCATCCTGCGGGCGATGGACGGCCTGCCGGTCATCATCCGCCTGCTCGACCCGCCGCTGCACGAGTTCCTTCCCAAGGACGAGGC
>JAUWQU010000397.1 GCA_030610965.1 Phycisphaerae bacterium | reverse complement strand
TCTTGGGCGGATCGACATGGACCTCGGGACCAAGCGCGCCGGTGTACTCGAACTGCACCGGTATGTCCGGCCGGTATATCTTCGTGTCCAGGCGGACCCGCACGTTGCTGGGCGAGGCCGACAGCACGGTCAGGCCCGCGCCGACGATCATCCCGTCGCGGTTGAGGATGTCGCGGACGGAGAGGTCTTCCTCGCCCTCGCTGACGACGTACTTGACGACTTCGTCGGGGGACTGGAGACGCTGCTGGAGCTGTTCGAGGCTTCGCTGTCGGCCCTGGACCTTGAAGCTCACGCGGACGCGGCTCTTGCTGAGCAGCACCAGCTTGCTGGACGGCGCGGTGGTAAGTTGCACCGTGGCGGACAGCTCCATTTCATCGGTGAACTCAACGTCCGCCCATATCCACAGGAAGGTCGTGACAAGCACCACCCATGCTGCGCCGCGGATACGCGCCAGCCACCACGAGCGGCTGAAGCGGTCGGGTTCGATCAGACTGTAAAGCTCGCGTCGAGTCATCTATTCGTCCACTTGTCCGTATTCACTTGGACGCACCAGGCTAGGCGCCACGCAGCAGGTGCCTGGGCGCCAGCAGGCCGACGAGCATCTCACGAAGGCTTTCCGGCGGCAGGCCCAGGTAAAGCTGGCCATCGCACGCCAGCGATACCCGGCCGGTCTCCTCGCTGACGACCAGCACCAACGCATCGGAGTCCTGGGCCATGCCCAGGGCCGCCCTGTGCCGGCTGCCGAGCGACGGGTCAACGTCCTCGCTCTCGGCAAGGGGGAACTGGCAACCCGCGGCCGCGATCCGGCCCTCGCGGATCACCACGCCCATGTCGTGCAGGGCGCTGCCGGGATAGAAAATCGTATTCAGCAGGCTGCTGGTCAGCACGCCGTTGATCGGCGTGCCCGAGTCGATAATCCCGCCAAGCCCGACGGACCGCTCGATGGCGATCACGGCGCCGATCTTGTTGCGGGACAGGTACGCAGCCGAGTCCAACAGCGACTCGACGACGGCCTCGGACCGCCCCCGCGAGCCGCGGAACAGCCTGGCCTGGCCGATCTGTATGAGCGCCCGCCGCAGTTCCGGCTGAAACGCCACCACCGTCGCTACGAACGCGAAGACCAGGAAGTGCCCGTAAAGAAACTCGACCCGCCTCCAGTCGTCGTTCTTTGGCAGCAGGCGGATGCCGATGTACACGACGCCCAGCAGCAAGGCCGAGCCCTTGAGCAGACGTGCCCCGCGCGTGCCTCGCAGAAACCGCATCACCAGCCAGACCACGAAACCGATCAGCAGAAGCTGCACCGCGACCACAAACGGGTTGTACGTCACAACCCGCCGCATGTAGCTCGTGATGCCTTCAAACAGATCGTTCATGCTTCCGCTCGTCCGCGCGCAGCAGTTCCCGAACCATCACCTGATACAGTCTAGTCATCGTCCGCCTACGGCCCGGGGCTAGAGACCTTTTGCCCCCAATTATGCCACTTTCGACGTGAATCGCTAAATCTCCCCCGACGAACGCCGGCCGGAACAAAGAGGATTACCGCAGAGCCGCTGAGACACAAAGGGTTAGAAACGGGTTTTGTCTCTTGCTCTTTGCGCTCAACGCCCTGGGAAAAAGGTGGCGGATCAACAGACCCCCAAGCCCAGGGATAGCAATCCCTGGGAGTCTATCCTCGGGAACCGAAGCAATTCCCATTCCCCTGTGCGATTCACCCAGTCCAAGGGCCCGAAAGCGACGCGCCGGGCGCGCCCGCGCCCGCGATGCCGCGAATGCGGATCACGTTCTGCCCCTGGACGCTCAGCAGAGCGGTCAGGCCAAGGTCCTGGATCGCCTGGGCGGCCCGGTCGGTAAGGTATACCTCCGAGCAGGGCATGATCCGCCGGTCGCCGTCGGAGTCGGTGTAGACGTACGCGGGCAGGTCGGCCACCTCATGGAAAAGCTGGGCGCCCATTTCCCAACCCTCGTCCGTGAAGGCCGCGCCCAGCGCCTCGGCCAGCGCGATCCCGGCCGAGCCCCACAGGAAATCCTCGTGCGTGCTACCTTCGCCGAGTTCCTCGAAGTCGAAGGCGTCCACCGGATCGCTGGCCGAGCCGTAGGGCTGACGCATCAGCATCCGAGGCAGGCCCAGCGCCAGCCAGCCGGCCTCGGGCAGCTTGCCAAGCACGTCCCACGCGGCCGCGGCTTCGGCGTCCGGCTTCCAGGCCCACTGGCGCGGGTCCGGCTCGGCGACGATGTTCTCGCAGCCGGCGACGCGATCGGTCGCCCCGGCCACGAACGGCGCGCGGGCGGCGCAGGCGATCTTGCTCATCCTGCCGAGCACGGCCGCGTCGAGCACGGTCTTGTCGAACGTGCAGGCCGCGCACAGCACGCTGAACGGCTCGCCGCCCTGCGTGCCGAGCGTCTGGGAGACGAGCATCTCGTAAAGCGCGGTCGTCTGGAGGTCATCGACGGCCAGCAGGTCGGCGGACAGTTCGTCCTTGGATACATCCATGACGGCCAGGCGGAGGTTCTCGTCGGTCTCCAGGTGGGTCACGAGGAACTGCACCCCGCGCCACGCGGCATCGAGGGTCTGGAATCCCGGATCGTGAAGTATGCCGCGCATCTGCGCCGCGATGGCCTCGTCTGCGCAGGCGACCAGCGCCGACTGCTCCTTGTCGTGGTCCGGCACGATGTGAGGGGCCACAATGCCGCGAATGAGCGAATCGACCGCCCCAGCCGGCGCCTGCCCGCCGCCCGTGGCCGGCGGCTTGGCCGCGCCCGCGGGACGCTCGCCCAACAGCCTGCCAAGAAGGTCAGTGTCCGCCTCTGCCTCGCCGGACGTGCCTGTCGCCGGCGCAGCCGACGCAGCCGACGGCGTCTCGGCCTGAGGCGCCGACGCCCACGACCGAACCTCGCTCGCGGCCGCGTCGAACGTCGAACTGTTCATCAGCCGCTCACGCAGCGAGCGCAACGCGCGAAAAACCGCCAGCTTGGAGTAAATGAAATCCGGATGGAAATCGTCGATCTCCGACGGCGCGAACACGATCTCGCCATCGCCGGCCGGGATGCGGACCTCCGCGCCGAGCGAGCCGAGCACGCGTTCCCAGTTGTCGACGTCGACGTTGATCCGCTTTCGCCCGGCAAGCGGCTCGCGAACGCCCCGGCCGGCGCGCCCGCTGAAGTCGCCCATCACCAGAATCCGAAACGCCCCACTGCCCCCGCCGCCGTCGCCACTTTGTGGAGCCAGCCTGCCGAATGAGACCTGTCCAGACATGTGCCCAGCCTCCCTGATAGGAGTTTCGTTCCCGCGCCGACCAACGCAAAACAACCCGCGGCCGCGCTTGGCGACATTCTCAACCAATCATTCCCTCGCGGCAAGGGCGAAGTATAATGCGCCCCGCAAAAGCCGGCCGGACGCGAACCCCCGGCACACATGGAGAAATCGGCAATGGCTGACCTCTGGTACGAGACCTACATGGGCCACGGCCCCAAGCGGATCGCACACGTCGAGCACTGGTCCAATCCAGACGCCGCGACGTATATCAGCGGCATCGACTTCTACGCTCATCCGCGAAGCTGCATGGCCAGGCTCAACGAGATGTACGAGTTTCTCGACATCGGCGTGCCAGCCAGCGACGACCCGCTGCCAAGGCCCGAAGAGCAGGTCGATCAGGGCAAGGGCCGCTGGGGCCATGCCTATCGAGACCACTGGCACGACCAGGACGCCGAGGCAAGATTCGCCAACGAGGACGAAATGCTCGCGTTCAGCCCGCTGGCCAAGGCGGACTTCACCGACTGGCGAATGGGCGGCGATTGCAGCAGCGAGGAGGTCCTATATCAGCATTTCCGCAGCCATCTTCCGGCCGAGTGGGGCGACGAGGCACCGGAAGGCTCGGCCAGGCGGGTCGGGTGGTACGAAACCCTGTTCATGTGGCCGTTGATGAGCTTCGGCTACGAGAGCTTCCTGTCGATTTGCCTGGACCCGCGATTCGACCGCGTCATGGACGAGTTCGCCGAACTCAGCCGGCGCGTGTTTCGTGCGATGGCGCGCCAGCCGGTCCACTTCGTCGGCTCGCATGACGACATCGTCCTGCCGACCGGTCCGGTGTGCAGCCCGCAGTGGATGCACAAGCACATATTCCCTCGATACGAGGAGTTCTGGGGCTACTCAACCGCCGCCGGCAAGCGCGTGCTGTTCACCGTCGATGGCTGTATCGACGCGTTCGTCGACGACGTAATCGCCTGCGGGGCCAGCGGCTTCACCACCGAGCCGTTCACGGACTTCAAAGCCATCGCCCGCCGCCACGAGAACTGCTATATCGCCGGCGAGGGCGACAACCGAATCCTGATGCGCAACAAGCCCGACGAGATCCGCGCCATGGTCGAAAGCATGGTCGAGACCGCCAAGATGTCCGGCGGATACGCGATGTGCATCGGCAACCACATCCCCTTCAACGTCCCCCCCGAGGCCGTCAAACTATACTTCGACCTCTCCGCCGATTTGGGCTACCGCTGACCTGCGGCGCGGTGTAGCATGGGCATCTTGCCCATGAGTAGCACGGGCATCTTGCCCATGAGTCCCAGGCGCGTCTCGCCCCTGTCTGGCTGGGCCTCTTCGCGGCATTCGCGGCGTGCTGTCTACATTTTTCTTGCCTCGATAAAGCCGAACCCCAACAAGCCTTGCGGCCGGCGGAGCGAGAAACCCGCTTTTCCGCGGGTTTTTGTTACCCAAAACACCCCTCGAAATGTCCATATGTATTATGGGGGAGGACCGCCCTGCCCCGGCATCCGACCTTGCCCTTTCGCCGCTACCGTGCGATAATATCTCAGTGGGCCGGGGCCTGCAGCA
>JAUWQU010000657.1 GCA_030610965.1 Phycisphaerae bacterium | reverse complement strand
GCCGATGCCGGGCAGCCGCTGGAGCGAGCCGGCCGAGGCGGTGTTGGGGTTGATCAATTCCGTCGCGGCGCGGATTCGCGAGCCCCAGATGGGAATCTGCTCACCGACAGCATGCGGTCTGGCGAGGTGTTCAGACAGGAGCAATCCGGCGAAGGCCGCGCACCCGACCAGCACGGCCGCGACGTTGCGTGGGCTCCAGGACAGGTCGTATCTGGCGGCCTTGTCTGTTGGTGTCATGTTTCGCCAGGCCGGTGCTTGGGGGCGGCATCGACGGACGTGTGTGACTCGTTGAGCATGGAGCGGAAGGCCCGGAACTCCTTGTACGCAAGCTTGGGCTCCATGTTGTTTCGGCAGAGCCCGCCGTGCGGGATGAAGTGGCCCTCGTAGTCGGCGAGATCCCGCCAGCAGACGCTTTCGACGAACGGTTTGCTAAGCGCTACCCGACAGAACGCCTGGGCCCACTCGGCCTGGAGCCGCGGGTTCCACGGCTGGTGCCACTGGCCGCCTTTTGCGATTGGCTGCTGGCCGGCCCATGCGTCCCATGCGTCCGGGGCCATGTTGGACGGCACGCCGCATGCGGTGATGTGCAGGCCTTTGCCGAAGCCGACGAACTCGTCGAGCATCGAGGAAACCTGCATCAGGTCGCGGACGTAGAAGCCATCGACCGGCACGCCCATGTAAAGCTGCAAGCCGAAGGAGTCGAACTTGATCCCGCTCTGCACGGCCATGTCCGCGTAAAGCAGCGGGGGGATCGTCCGCTGGTTTCGCGCGTAGTACTCGCCCCAGGGCATGGTCAGGTCGATGACCACGTCGGAGTTGGGCGCCTGTTTCTTGACCAGCAGGCAGCTCATACGCGTCAGCTCCATGAGCTGGTCGAAGTTCAGGTTGAAGCCGTTGTGCGCGTGGATGCCGGAAACGACGTTCCATACCTTCACGTGCTTCTCGTACCGCTGGACCATTCTCTGAATGTGCTCGTAGGCCAGGTCTCGCAGGGCGTCGTAGTCGTGCTCCCAGATGTAGAGCCACTCCGGCAGGTGGGCCGGCTCGAACGAAAGCAGCGGTCCGGCGTGGATGGCCTTGCGGTTGCGGGCCGCCCAGTTCATCCACATGTCGGCCTGGGAGTACTGGTACTGGTGCTCCTTGGGCTCGGTGTGCTTCCAGGGCATCGGCACGCGGATGAAGTCGAACGCGTCCCGCAGTCGCCCGGTGTATTCCTCGGAGCTTGCGAACAGGTCGACCATGCAGCCGAATGCCGAGGGCCTGCTCGTCGCCTTGCGGCGTTTGAGCAGGATTTCGGCGTGGAAGAGCGTCATCTTTTCGCCGAGCGTGACGGCCGCGGCAAGGGCCAGGGCGGCGATGGCGGCCGCCTCGGCCGGGTCGGGGGCCTGGAGCGCCTCGACGAACTGGCGGCGGATCTTGTCGAAATCGTCGTTGAACGGCTTGGCGCCGGGGAAGTCGAAAAGTCCCCAGTCCTCGCGTTTGAGCAGTATCTGCCCGATCTGGCCGCGAGCCAACTCGACATTGAGGTTGTATGGCTTGGAACGCTCCGGCAGGCGGGTCGTGGGCAGCAGGAACCGCCCGGCCTCCCCGGCCTCCCATTGCAGCGCAAGCCCACATGCCCCCGGGCTGCGTTTTATGCACGAAACCTGTCCGGCGGCGGCGGCGAGGTCGGCGCGAACGGGAATCGTATCCTGTCCGAAGACGTATGCGCCGGAAAGGTCGATGTCCGACGCCGGCTCGTGATTTCTGTAAACGTCAAAACGTAGCATGTTTACAATCGCCACGCGGGCATGCGCGGCCCAATAGCAGTTCTGCCGGCCGGGCCATTCGAGGCCCCGCGCCGGCACCAACGGCCCTGATCCTGCTCCGCCGGGACACACCACCACAGCGGGCGTCGGGGCGACAAGCCCGAGCCGAGCCCGCGGCGTGTCCGGCCGATATTATACCCCCAGGCCCCACAGAGGCAACACGCTATCGCCTGCCCCACGGGCATTTGCCGGAAAACGCCGCCGGACGGTTGGCACGGGGAGTGATCGTATCCTAGTTTTCCTTTGGGCAGCCGTCTTCGGCGACGGGGCGCAATCGTTGTTGAAACCGGCAGGCCCGTGGCCCCGCTTTGGCGGAGATAAGGAAACGTTTGGCTGGTATCGAAGACTGAGGGTACGGTGAAGAAGCAGACCCATTGTCAGGCAAGCATCCTCTTTATGTCGGGCGAACTGACCGACGACGCCTGTCAGCGCCGCGAGTTGGAGCGTGCCGGCCTGGCCGTAACCCAGGTGGCGGAGTTCATCGACGCGCTGTCGGCGGTCTGCAACCAGCGGATCGACCTGGCCCTTTTGAACCTGCCTGTCGACGACGTGGAGGCCACGGACTTTCCCAACGTTCTTCGCGGCGTCGCCCTGGCGGCGTACCTCCCGGTCATTATCGTCGCCGATAGCGCCGCCGTGCAGCAGCGGTGCCGCTTCCTCAACGCCGGCGCGGACGACGTGGTTTCCGCGACCATTCCGGCCGACGAACTGGTCGCCCGGGTCGGGGCGATGCTGCGGGTGAAGGAACTGCACGACCAGTTGGCCGTCTCGCGGATGGCTCTCCAGGAGGCCCTTCGGCGCGAGCGGAAGCTGCTGGCCAAGATGCGGCGCGACAACGCCAACCTGCTGACGCTCGTGACGACCGACCCGCTGACGCACGTCGAGAACCGCCGGAGCTTTCAGGACATACTGGCCCACGAGTTCAAGGTCGCCCGGCGCTACAACCAGCCGCTCAGCCTGCTGGCGTTTGACGTCGACCACTTCAAGCGCGTCAACGACTGTCACGGCCATCCCAGTGGCGACTACGTGCTCAAGGAATTTGCCGTCATCCTCAAGCAGTCCGTACGCGAGTCGGACGTAGTGGCGCGTACGGGCGGCGAGGAGTTCTGCATCCTGTTGCCAAAGGCCGGGCCCGAGCAGGCCGCCCGGTTCGCCGAGCGAATCCGCGAGGAAGTAGCCAATCGCAAGTTTATCGCGTACGGGCAGACGATCCACGTGACCACTTCCGTCGGGCTGGCGACGTACCCCAACGACGCCGAGATAACCGCGCCCGACTTGCTGGTTGGCCTTGCCGACCAGGCGCTGCTGCTGGCCAAGGAGACCGGGCGAGACCGGGTGATGGCACTGTGCGACGTGCCCGCGACCACCAGAAACAG
>JAUWQU010000345.1 GCA_030610965.1 Phycisphaerae bacterium | reverse complement strand
GGCGCCACTGTCTGTGAGGTATTCCCACCCAGGGATTGCTATCCCTGGGCTTCGGAGTTCCTTCGCAATCACCGGTTCCGGGGCGCGGCAGGATCGCCACCGCGCGTTGACACTCCGGGGCGCTTCGGGAACCTTGGTGCTATGATTGGCGCCTCATCGCAAGCGAGATCGACCCGAAGCCCAGGGATAGCAATCCCTGGGTGGGCTCACCTGACACGGACCGTTCGCGAAAGGAAGACCTTCGCCCGCTATTTCCCGCTCAACAGATGCACCAGCGGCGTCGGGCGGTCGGTGCCGGGGGTGAAGGCGGGCCGCTCGACCCACGGCGCGACGGACAGGACGCCGGTCAGGTCCATCCAGTGTTGCAGCCGGGCGGGGCGAAGGTTCCAGGTCATGTGGAAATGGTTGGCCGGGGCATACTGCTTGTACTCGGCCATGGTCGCATGCTTCGGCACGACGAAGGTGTGCGGCCAGTTCCAGTTGGACGTGTGAACCACCGCGTTGGCCAGCTTTGCCGGCAGGGAGGTAGTGACGGCCTGGTCCCAGACGAGGCTGAACCTGTCGCCCGGCGCGTAGTAGGCCATGCGAGCGGCCAGCCCGTCGATGCCGCCTGGGGTCGTGAACGTTACGCTGTTGCCGCCGCCGGGGAAGTAGAACTCATCGGCCAGGGGCATGGAAATGCCCTTGAAGCACGCTTCGGGCGACGCGCCCGGCCTGGCCGCCCAGTCGAAGCTGGCCGAGCCGCTGTTGTCGCCATCGACGAAGCCGCGCCGAGCCCAAAGCTCCTTGCCGCTGCACCTGACCTTGAGCTTCCTGGCCAGGGCGCGGATTTCCCACGGCTCCCACACCTTGCGAAAGTCCATGAACAGCGGCGGGTTGCCGCCGGACAGCCAGGTCATCGCCAGCATCGTCAGCAGGCCCTGTGCGTCGGCCTCGGTGGCGTACGGCATGGCCGGCTTTGGGCCGCGATGATCGAACGTCGAGTTGAACAGGCTCTCCATCGCGTCGGCCACCGGCAGCGGCGTGCCGCGCCGGTCCGAGCCCCATTCGAGCTGGCTCATGAAGCCCCCGCCGACCGCTTTCAACTCGGCCATGATGTCCCGGACGACCAGGTACATCGCCAGCGAGAGGTTGAACTTCTTGCTGTCGGCCGGAACGCGCTGCTGGAGGCGCTTGCCCACCATCTTGTCCACCCATGCCCGCAGTTCGGCCAGCTCGCTCTTGTCGTATGCGCCCTTGGCGACCATGTCGGCCAGCAGCTTCATGTCCAGGCGGGTTATCTCCAGGCCGAACGTTCGGCGGGTCGCGATCACGTGGGCAAGGGCGGTCTCCATGCCCATCGAGTCGTGGCCGAAGATCACCACCCGCCGCCCCTTGAGCCCGACGCGGGCGACGGCGGCGTAGCACCAGTCGATCAGCGCCTCGGCCGTGCCGGGCGTCATCTTGGGCTTCATGCCCGTGTCCGCCCAGGAGCCCACGTTGAGTGCGACGAGCTTGCCCATCTGCGCCAGCGCGCCGTTGACGGCATGGGCGAACACGACGCCGGGCTTGGGCCCGCTGTTGCCGCAAGTGATGTTCACCGGGATGTCCGCGCCCAATTGGCTCAGCAGGCTGATGAGCGGCAGTTGCGGAAACGCGCACGTGTCCGGCGCGCAGACGATCGCGTCGACGCCGGCGGCGCGGAACTGGTCGGCCACGATGTCCGCCTGCTTCTCGCCGTCGATGAGCACGGGCGACCAGACCACCTCCACAGGTCGGCCGTCGGGCATTCGCACCCGGCCGGCGACCGCCTCGGCCACCAGGGAGACGATGTTCACCGCCCTGGCCCGGCTGGCGGCGTCGATCCGAGGATCGCCCGTCGCGCAGATTCCGAAGGTAACCGTCCGCGCCGGTGCCGCCGCCGCGTTCGCATCGAGCATTCTAGCCTTGGCCATCTCTGCAACTCCTGAATTGGTCATCGCTGTCGGCAGCACCGCCGCGGCGCCCGCCGATACCACGATGATATCGCCCCAGCCAGCATATCAAAAGCCCCCAACTCGGAAAACGCAACCCTTCCCATCGCCCCGGCAAACCGGGGACCCGGCGTGAGCGCGCGGGCCGGAGTCCGTCTTGACACCCCCGCCCGGGGGGGCTAACTTCGCGGAATGAATACCAGCATCGATCAACTCAAGTCGGCATTCGAGGCGTCCTTTGGGCGGAAGGCGGCCGGCGTGGTTCGCGCTCCGGGGCGGGTTAACCTCATCGGCGAGCACACGGACTACAACGACGGGTTCGTGCTGCCCATCGCCATCGAGCGGCAGACCGTAGCGGCATGGTCGGTCGGCGAGGGCGAGGCCATCCGCTTCCGCTCGGCCCAGGCGCCGGGCGAGGACGCCGAGGTGGACCTGTCCGCCGACATTCAGCCGGGCGGGCCCAAGTGGGCCAACTACTGCCGAGGCGTCGCGGCCGGGCTGAGGGCACACGGGCTTGTGCTGACCGGTTGCGACGTGATGTTCGCCAGCGACGTGCCCATCGGCGGCGGGCTCTCGTCGTCGGCCTCGCTGGAGGTAGCGACGGCCATGGCGCTGATTGCCGCAGCCGCCGCGACCGCGCCCGAGAGCCGCTCGAAGATAACCCCGCGAGAGCTGGCGCTGATCTGCCAGAAGGCCGAGCACGACTTCGCCGGCGCGCCGTGCGGCATAATGGACCAGTCGATCGCCATCCTCGGCCAGCCCGGCCGGGCGCTGCTGCTGGACTGCCGCAGCGGCGAGACGCGGCAGATTCCCTTCGGCGACCCGAACCTGGTGCTCCTCGTGGCGGACACGGAGGTCAAGCACGCCATCAGCGACGGCGGATACGCCGCCCGGCGCGATCAGTGTTATGGGGCCGCGGCCAGACTGGCCGTCCCGGCCCTTCGCGACGCGGACGGCCCCCGCATCGAGCAAGCCGCCGCCGCTGGCCTCCTTGCGGGCAAGGAACTCATGCGCGCACGCCACGTCGTCGGCGAGATCGAGCGCGTCGGCCAGGCCGTCGAGGCCCTGTCAGCCGGCGACTACCCAGCCTTCGGCCGGCTCATGTACGGCTCGCACGAGTCGCTGCGGGACGACTACGAGGTGAGCTGCGATGAACTCGACGCCATAGTCGAACTCGCCCGCCCAACCGGCGGCGTGTACGGCGCGAGAATGACCGGCGGCGGGTTCGGCGGATGCGCTATCGTCCTCGTCCAGGCCGATCCCGCCGCCGCCATCGCCGAAACCATCGCCGCGGGCTTCGCCTCCCGTTTTGGCCGGCGCTGCCCGATATTCGCCACCCGCGCCGCCCAAGGCGCAAGCGTGGTGGAATAGCCGACCGCCGCGGACCCGGGCCTGCCGCGCCCCGCAAAGCCTTCGATCAGAGGCCAGCCGACTCATGCCGGTGTTTACGAAACTGCTGACGATCTTCGCTCTGATTGCCGCCGCGATGGCGGCGGGGTACTGTGCGCGCCGAATGGGCCTGCTTCGCGAGTCAGCCGCGCGGGTAATCATGACGCTCGTTGCGACCATCGGCTATCCGCCGGTGGGGTTTCTGGCGATATGGAACCTGAAGCTCCAGGCCTCGGACGCCGTGTTGCCGATCGCGGGGGCCTTGCAGGCGGCGTGCATGATGATGCTGGGCCTGGCGGTCGGGCGGGTGATAGCCAAAGACCGCGCCGAGGCCGGGCTGTTCGGCCTGGCCTCGGGGTTGGCCAATCACGGGGCGACCCTGGGCGGCTTCGTGATTCTCCTGCTGTACGGCGAGGTCGGGCTGGCCAGAAGCAGCGTCTACGTGCTGATGTTCTGGCCGGTGGTGGTGCTGCTTGGCTACCCTATAGCACGCTGCCGGGCCGACGGCGCGTCGCGGACGCCGCTCTGGCGGCTCTACGTCATGAACCTGCTGGACGTGCGCTCGGTCGGCCTGCTTACCGGCGCGGCGGGCATACTGCTGTCGTCGTTCGGCGTACCCCGGCCGGAGTTCATCGGGCGGTGCGGCATCGTGGATATCATGGTCTTCGTGCTGGTGCCTGTGGCGTACTTCGCAATCGGCCTGCGCCTGCACGTGTCGCACGTCCGCGAGACGTGGCGATTGATCGCGGGCCTGTCGGTTATGCGGTTCGGAGTCTCCCTGGGCGTCGGGGCCTGCATCCTCGCCGCCACGCACCTGACGCCCTGGCCGCTGACGGGCCTCAGCCGCGACGTGCTGATCATCCAGTCCTTCGTTCCGACGGCCGTGCTGGTGGTCGCCATCGCAAACATGTTCGACCTGCGGCCCCGCACCGCCAGCGCCCTGTTCGTGGCAAACACGCTGATCTACCTTGTGCTCGTCCTGCCGTGGGTGCTGTGGGCGATGGGGTGATGATCGCGGCCCGGCAGCCCGGGCCTTCCTCGCGGCGGGCTTTGCGGTATAATGTCAGCATCGGGCGCGGACTCCGGCGTCCGGGAGGTAGACCTTACTGAATATGGCAGAACTTAAACGTACGGACCTGGCGGTCCAACGGGAACGGGCCTTGCTGGTGAGCGTGATCTTGCCGGATTCCAAGTCCGATCCGATGGATCCGGTGGGGGAATTGCGTCACCTGGCCAGGACGGCCGGGGCGATCGTCGTCGATGAAATGGTCGCCAAGCGGAACAAGCCGTTCGCCAAACTCTACGTCGGAAGCGGCAAGGCGGAGGAAATCGCCGCGCGGGCCGAGTTCAACGATATCGACGTCATCATCTTCGACAACGACCTGACGCCCTCGCAGGTCCGCAACCTCGAGGAAGTCACGCACCGCAAGATCCTCGACCGCAGCGAGCTGATCCTCGACATCTTCGCCGCCCACGCCCGCACCGGCGAGAGCCGGCTCCAGGTCGAGCTGGCCCAGCTCCAGTACACGTACCCGCGATTGCGGCACATGTGGGCGCACCTGGACACGCTGGCCGGCGGGGCCTCGTCGGCGGCCGCCGCCGTCGGGGCCATCGGTACGCGCGGCCCCGGCGAAAAGCAGATCGAGATCGACCGGCGGCTCGTACAGCGCCGCGTCGCTGCCCTCAAGACGCAACTCGCCGAGATCGACCGGCGGAAGGTCCGCGAGGTAAAGAGCCGCCAGGACCACTTCTGCGCCTGCCTGGTCGGCTACACCAATGCCGGCAAGAGCACGCTGATGAACCTGCTGACCGGCGCGGATGCATACGTGGCCGACCAGCTCTTCGCGACGCTGGAGACCAAGACGCGAAAGTGGAACCTCGCCGCCGGCCAGGCCTTGCTGCTGAGCGATACGGTCGGCTTCGTCCGC
>JAUWQU010000340.1 GCA_030610965.1 Phycisphaerae bacterium | reverse complement strand
GTACTGGCTGTGGCCACCGCCGAAAGAGGTCTGTTCCCACAGCGTGCATACTGCCCCGCCCCGGCTGCTGGTGCGTCAGGTATGCTCAACATCCTGAACCTGCCCCGCCGATGCCTGATGGGCCTGCGCCGTAGCTGTTTCCCTCCGTGCTTCCTGCCACGAGGCACTTGTTTAGCGGGCTGCCAACTCTACAATCGAGGCGCAAGCCGCGGCGGACCAGGCGAAATGGTGGACAGACATGATGAAACAGGCGCGGAGAGATGTGATACGTGATCTTGGTCGGCGGTATGCGGAAATCGCGGTGCTGCCGCGGCAGCAGGAAACCATCGATGGTTGGCGGCGCCTCAACGGGCTGCAATCCACACGTCCGATGGTAAGGATAGATCAACTCCCATGGGGTGAACTGGAGTGGGGCCGGGAGGAGATGGTCAACCGGGAAGGCCATCTTCGGGCTGTTGAAGAGCACTTGCGCAAAACCATCTATGCGTGGAAGAACTTCAGGTCGGATATGGTCGTTCTGCCGGAGCTTGCGCTGCCCAAGACGGTCAGAAACGCCCGGCTGGGTCCGGCGATCCAGGTCGAGCGGGTTGGTCTTTCACAGCACTATGCGGCCCAGCTTGCCACGATCGAGGAGGTGCGGGCCCTGGAAACACCTGTCATCGAGACCGATCCGGAGCTGGATCAGCGTCGGCTCGAGGAGGTAGGCAAGATCCTTGACGGGATCCTGCCGGTGAGACTGGTTGGACTCGGCCGGCATTCGGGGCTTTGGGACGGAATCACGACGATTATCTCGCCTGAGCGGATGCTCTACGATCTGATCGACCGACCGGAGTATGTCGCGGAGCTGATCGGCAAGTTCGTGGAAATGGAAAGCGGCGTATTGGATCAGTTTGAGGAGCAGGGCTTGCTGGAAGCGGCCCCGGCGGAGATTCACTGCACCGGAGGATTCTGCGACGAGCTTCCCTCCGCCGGCTATGACGGTAAGAAAGCCACAGCCAGGGACACCTGGACATTCTCGATGGCGCAGATGTTTTCCGACGTCTCGCCGGCCATGCAGGATGAGTTTGATATCACGCCGCTGAAGCCGCTGCTGGAGCGTTACGGCCTGGTCTACTATGGGTGTTGTGAGCCGCTGCACAACAAGATCGATATCATACGCAAGATCAAGAACGTCAGGAAGATCTCCCTCAGCCCGTGGGCGGACAAAGAAATCGCGGCCGAGCGGATCCACGGCGATTATGTGTTCTCCGCCAAACCGAATCCGGCTTACCTGGCGATGGGGTCGTTTCACGCGGATCTCGTCCGTAAGGACCTGACGGAGACCGTCGAGATCTGTCGCCGCCACAATACGCCGTGCGAGTTGATCCTGAAGGATGTCAGTACGGTCTGCAACGATCCGGCGCGTCTAGCCGCGTGGGAACGGATCGCCATGGAAGTGGTTCAAGCGTAGGTGACCCGGCAGACAGGCCGTGCATATGTGCCCAATGGCCCCAGAATAAGGATACCGTGTCGCCCCGGCGCTTTGGGGCGGCCCTGACGAGGAGCAGACATGAGCGACCGCATCAAGGCAATGAACTTCGACGGACCGGAGTACATCCCGGTAGGCGTCGGGTTCTTGCCGTCGGCGTGGATCAAGCACCGCGAAGCGCTGGACGCAATCGTCCGGCGCTATCCGTCGATCTTTGGCGAGCAGAACGCAGACCGCGATTACGACGCGGTCGGGGGGACATACGTCGCCGGCGAGCACGTGGATGTGTGGGGGTGCGTGTGGAGCAATGTGCATACGGGGCGCGAGGCGATCGTAACCGGTCACCCCGTGCCGACGCGCCAGGCCGTACGCACGCTGACCATGCCCACCGAGGATGCGGGCCTGCCGCATGGGTTCATGTACCTCCGATTGCAGGACCTCCGCGGATTCGAGGAGTTGATGATCGACTTCGCTGAAGAGCCGCCCGAGCTGCAGCGACTGATCGACATCGTGCTGGAGTACAACCTTCGGCAGGTGCGGCTGCGAATCGCCAAGCTCCAGGCGGCCGGAGCCGAGGCCGGAAAGATTCTGTACTTCGGGGACGACCTCGGCACGCAGAAGGCCCTGACGATGAGTCCGGATGCCTGGCGCAAGTACCTCAAGCCGTGCTACCGAGTCATCTACGGCCTGGTGCGCGAAGCGGGGTTCTCCGTGTACATGCACTCGGATGGCCAGATCTTCCCGATAATCGAAGGCCTGGTCGAATGCGGCGTCAACGTGATCAACCCGCAGATCCGTGCCAACGGCCTGGACAATCTCGTCGCCACGTGCAAGGGCAAAGTCTGCGTGGACCTGGACCGGCAGTTGTTCCCGTGCTGCACGCCCGCCGACATCGACGCCCACGTCCGCCAGGCTGTCGAGGCCCTCGGCTCGCCCGAGGGCGGGTTGTGCCTCACGGCGGAGGTCGACGATGGCGTGCCGCTGGAGAACGTCGAGGCGATCTGTGCGGCGCTGGACAAGTACCGCGGCTTCTTCCGCAGCGATCCCGCGTCCATGCCCACACCAAGGGCGAGAGTAACTCATAGGGAAACCCCGGATACAGGAAATGTCACGTAGTAGACGTTAGCAGCAAGGAGCGAGACCATGAGCAGCATTCTCACATTCGATGGCCAGACCAAGACGACCCGACGAACGCTCCTGAAGACCGCCGCCACTGCAGGGCTTCTGGCCTTTCCGCTGGCCCGGATCGGCCTGGCCGTGGCGCCCAACTCCAAGGTCCAGCACGCCTCGATCGGCGTCGGGGGCATGGGCTGGGGTGACGTCAGGAACTTTGCCTCGCACCCGAAGGCCGAGATCGTCGCCATCTGCGACGTCGACACCCGCCGTCTCGCCGCAGCAGCGAAACAGTTCCCAAACGCCCGAAAATACCAGGACTGGCGCGATCTGCTCGACAAGGAAGGCGACAAGGTCGACTCGGTGAACGTCACCACCCCGGACCACATGCACGCGCCGATAACAATGATCGCCCTGGCCATGGGAAAGCACGTCTACTGCCAGAAGCCCCTGACACACGACATCTTCCAGGCCCGCAGAATCGCCGCAGCCGCGAAGCAAGCAGGCGTCGTCTCGCAGATGGGCATCCAGCTCAGTTCCAGCATGACCGCCCGCATGGCCGTCGAGATGCTCCGTGCGGGCGCCATCGGCAAGGTCAAGGAGGTCTTTCTCTGGTCGAACAAGGACCCGTCGAAATACCGCCCCGTCGGACCACGCCCGAAGAAGACCGACCCCGTACCCGCCGAGCTGGACTGGGAGGCGTGGTGCGGCACGGCACCCGTGCGGCCCTACGTTCACGGCGTCTATCATCCGACATGGTGGCGAGGCTGGCAGGACTTCGGATGCGGGTGGCTGGGCGACATGGGCTGCCACATCATGGACATGCCCTACCGCGCATTGGGCCTCGGTATGCCCATCGCCGTCAAGGCACAGGTAGAGCCGAAGTGGCGAGACGACCCCGCACGACGAGTAGAGACCTTCCCCACCTGGCAGGTCGTACGCTACACCTTCCCCGGCACCGATCTAACGGCCGGCGAGACCATCGACATAACTTGGTCCGACGGCTTCAAGTATCCCCCAGCCGAGTTGCCGAACAAGCTGCTCGAAGGGCGAAAGTACCCTCCGCAGGGCGCCATGCTGATCGGCGAGCAAGGCGTTATGCTGATGCCCCACGGTGCCGCGCCGCGACTGTACCCCAGTGAGAAGCTCAAGGCCGTGCCCAGACCTAAGCTCAAGCCCTGGAATCACTACCACCAGTTCATCGACGCGATACTCGGCAAGAACGGCGGCAAGACGCAGGCCTCGTTCGACTATGCCGGGCCCCTCAGCGAAATGGTCCTGCTCGGCACGGTGGCCCTGCGATTCCCCGACCAGTCGCTCACGTGGGACGCCCCGAACTTGAAGGTAACCAACATCCCAGACGCCAACCGCTACGTCCGCCTCCCTTGCCGCAAGAAATGGCAGGTCAAAGGGCTCTGACTGGAACTCTCTCCTCACTTGTCGCTGGGCAACTGAGGAATGAAGGTTGGTTGGCCGGTCTCGCGTTTTCGGATTTAGGCGCCTTCCCGCTCTGCCGCCGCCAGCCGGCCAGCCTGATGCGCCTCCGCCGTAGTCTGTTCAGACAGCTTCTGGCCCAACGCCTGCTCCAGGAACTTGCTGGCGGCGTGGCAGGTGGTGCCGGTGAAGCCCTTGGTTTCCAGGCGGGTCTGGCCGGTGGGGGATATGATGATCTCTATGGTTTTCATGCCGCACCTCCCGTATGGATGGTCAGCTTGATCGAGCCGTCGGGCAGCGGCTGTTCCATGACGCTGTGGCCGGCCCTGCGGGCTTCCAGCTTCGACTTCTCAACGGCATAGGCCTGAAGAAGGCGGTCGAGCTGCGACTGCTCGCCCCAGGCACCGTTGTAGTTGTCGTAATGGAGTTGGCGGGCATCAGTGTCGATCACGACGGGGTAACGCCAGCCGGGCAGGCTGACGATCCAACCCCTGGCCTTCTCGACAAACAACTCGGCCTCTCCCTGCACCGGCTGCTGCAGGCCCAGTCGTCGGCACGCGGAGGCCAGTGCTACGGGGTCTCTGATTTCCGTCTGTAGGGTGACAATATGGCTCATGGACTTTCCCTTCGGGTGGATGGTGCCGGCACGCGCTAACGGACACGGTCGGGACGGCTGCGCGTGTGACGGCGGACGGTGAGGCTGGCGCCCCGGCGGCTTCGGCGCGTGTGGGTCTGGACGCGAACGCGATTGGCATTGGGGCGCTGGGCGGTGCTGATGGGCTCGCGGGGCGCCGCCTGGTTGGTGAAGAAACGTATCAGTGACAGCATGATCGACATGGCGGGGGTCTCCTTTCTATTCCGGGTCAAAGGGCATACCCGCCCGGGATGTTGGCGGTCGTTGGGATCACGCTTGCGATCTCGACCTGCCCCTTGGGGCCATCCCGGACGGGTGCGTCTAGTAGTGGGCTTGGTCTTGGCGTATTTGTGGACGGCCATCGCCGGGGCTAGAGCTTGAACGTACGGCCCAGGGATGGATGGCGGTGGACTTCGTCCCGAAGCTTGTTCCTCAGCCAGAACTCGATCTGGTCCAGGGCCTGGGCGGAGACGCGGGTCATGCCCACTTGCGGGCGCTGCTTATCGAACTGGGCCAGGATGAACCTGCGGGTTTCGGCTCGGTTGATGAGGCAGGCGGGCCTGGTGCGATTGCTCATGGTCCACCTCCTGGCGACGTAGGATCATCCTGCGATGGTCTCGGCAGGAGTTCGCATAGGAACTCGACCGTATCGGCCCCGCTGATCTCCTTGTC
>JAUWQU010000462.1 GCA_030610965.1 Phycisphaerae bacterium | reverse complement strand
GCCTGACCCCTACTACCTATTACCTACTACATAATACCTACTAGCTATTACCTACTACCTACTACCTACTACCTATTTCCTATTACCTACTACCTACTACCTACTACCTACTACCTTCTTTTCAGAGCAGAGACGCATCAGGAATGGTTCTCGTGTTGCTCGGCGCTGGCCGCGCGAGAACCTTCCATGATGCGTATGACTACGAACTGCCCAGAAGTTCCGTCGCACACTCCCACGCCGATTCTTCAGAGGCCCGCGCATACGAAAGGCGAGAGCCGTGCAGGGCCATTGGCGTGTCGTCTTATGAGAGGAGGCATCTCTCGGAGCAGGTTGACTGACACAAACGTCCTGCACGGGCATCTCGCCCTTTGGTTTTCACAGTTCAGCCGGCACGCGGCCGGGGCACTTCATGCCTGCCGGCAGGCGGTTTTCAGTGTCGCCGCCTGCCGACAGGCCGGTTCGCATAAATCAGGCCCTGCGGCGACGGCGGATAAGCGCCATCGCGCCGATCGCCAGCAGGCCAAGCGTCGCCGGCTCGGGAATCGTGCCGGAAGCGCCGGCGCTCTCGCCGTAGTGGGCCTGCAGCAGTTGCAGGTCGGTCCAGTCCACGTCGCCGTCGTCGTCGAAGTCGCCGTCGGCCAGCGTGGCGCCGCTGGGCTGCCCCATGTTCGTCTTCAGGACGATGTAGTCGGCCGCGTTCACAACGCCGTTGCCGTCGGCATCGCCGACCAGGGCGCCGGAAAGCTCGGTGAGGATAAGGTCATTGTCAGTGACCGTCAGCGTTCCGCTCCAGGTGCCCAGGAAGGAGTACGACCCAAGGGCGCTCATCGAGTTCGAAGCGGACGCCACGATGAACGAATCGGCCCCGTCAATGCTGCCGGCCAGCAGGCTGTCATCGACGTCGAGGATCAACTCGCCCAGGAAGGTGATGGTGCTGCCCTTGACCAGGTCCCACCCCTCCCCGCCATTGGGGTCGCCAGTGGGGTCGGCGATCTGCCACTGGTAGATGGCCCCGTCGTCGAGGGTCAGAGCGCCGCCGCCATTGTTGAGGACGCCAACGCTTTCGCCCGGAGCGACCTTCGCGCCGGAAACAACCGCCACGCCCAGGCCACCCGTCCAACTGCCCGTGCCGCTGAGGGTGTCGGTAATCGTCGCGGTGTTGCCGTCCGCCATTTGCACCGAGGCGCCGCCAGCGATGTAAAGATTGGGGACATAGAGATCCTGGTTCAATGTCAACTGGCCATTCTGCGCCTTGACCGTCTCGGCCGTGATCGTACCGTTGACAATGATGTTCGCGCTCGGGACCACCCCCAGGAGGCGGTTGTTGGTGTGGGCATTGCCCGCGGGATTGGAGTTTACGTACACGCAGGTCTCGAGCGTATCGGTGGTGTTGAACAGGACCGTCGCGCCGCTAGCCAGGACGTTGGCGTCTACGGTCAAGGAATCCACTATGGCGGCGAAACCGATCGTGGTGTCGGCCTCCGCTTTGATATTGCCAGCCACCTTGGAGCTCCTGGTCCTGCCGTCAATGCTCTGCACCCACTTGCCGTCGCCAAGGGTCAGGCCGTCGCCGGCGAAAGTGACAGGGTTGTTGTCATAATCGGCGTCCAGCCAAATATTGGAGGCCTTAAGGAGGTCGGACAACTGAGTACCGTCGGTGAGCGTGTAGGTAGGCGCAGGATGCCCACCCCAGGCGTTCACACACCCTAGCACGACGAATGGGATACCACTTACCGTGACGTTGGTGTTCTCAAACATGCCTTCCTGCCCGGGCCTGAGGAACAGAAGGCCGCGATCCTTGAAGTGAATCGTGCCGCCCGATGCGGACAGCGCGGCGGTGTTGGTGTTGAGAAGGGCACCGCCGGCGTCAACCTCGAGGGTGCCCTTGAGGAATGTCGTGTTGGTGCCCGTATCGAGATAAACCATGCCGTCCTTGACGTTGAAGGTCTGGCCGACGGCGATTTCGCCACCGGCATCGAAGAATCGGAGAATCGTGTCGTGCAGATTTGAACCCAATCCACTGACGTTGAAGGTAGTAGCCTTGGCGCCGGTGAGATCACCATTGTTAACCTTACCAACCAAGCTGACGTTAGCGGCGCCGTTCGGGACGATCAAATCGACCGCCTTGGTGGTGACGGATTCAAGGATGGTCCCGTCGCCCAGGTCGGCGTTGCGGCCGGTCGCGTAAATCGGAAGGTTTCCAATATTCGGAAGAACAGCCACGGTGGTGTTGATCTCCGTGGATGTACCAAACGCGCCGAAAGCGGCGGCATAGTAGAGCGACGTGGAACCGTCGTCGCCAACCGTTGTGGTACCGGCGGCCGAGGTGTCATAGATTCCCTTGACGAGGATCGCGCCACCCATGGCCGCGCGTGTCGGCTCCGCGCCGCCCGGGGCTGGTCCGTAGACGCAGCCGGCTTCAAGGGTCACCTTCTTCCCGTCGCCGGCGAGGCCGAAATCAGCCGAGGTCAGGCCGGTCATGTGGCCGGCAAGAACGGATCCACCTTCGAGTTCGACGTCCGGGAAGTTCGTCTGGGCCGCGCCGACGATCAAGGTGCTGCCCTGGATCAGACTGGCGGAATTGCCGGGTTCCGTTCCGAACGCGCCATCGACATAGCCGCCATAAATACCGCTGTCATCGATGAGGATGGACAGGGGCGTGCCAGGCGTATACGGATCGATTGCGTTGTACTGGTACATTTCAGGGATGGAGCTGTCCTGGTCTACCCACATCTGCACGGCGTCCATCTGGTCGTTGCCGGCATGGGCGGCAAAGGTGAAGTCGCCGTCGCCGATCCTGACAATGGGCGTCTTCACGGTGTTCTCGAACCTGCCGTACCCCCATCGCCATTCCAGCTTCACCATCGTGGTGGCTTCGAGGGGAACCTGGCAAATCACGTAGTCACGGGACTGCCGTACCCAGTACGTACTGCACTTAAGGGAGCCCGTCCCGTTAATGTACATGTCCGGACCGCCAGTGGAACTGTCGAGACGGATGTATATGTCCCCCGTTCCCGTATCCACGGCTTCGTTGACCTTGACATTAACGTCATTGTTGTCGTTACTCCACCGCTCAAAGTGTGCTGTCGTATTAGCATCGCCGCCGGCGATACCGGGAACATTAGGGTCTACAACGGGGTTCCAATTGTTGGGATCACTCCAATCGAAGTCTACTGCAGCAGGGTCCGGATTGCTCCATCGGAGTTCTGGGCTGGTCGGACCTACATACGTGTAGGTCTGCGGGTCACGGGCCCAGGCCGTCCCGGCCAGTCCCAACATCACCATGGCCGCCAAAACGGCGGCGGCTGCCAAAATCCTTCCGTTTCTCATTGCTCTGCTCCTCTGAAAAAAGACGTGCGAAATGCGACTCGCTGATTACCGCGAGAATTCCTCTCTTCTCTTTGCGCGGACACACCACAACCACCGAAACGCTGCCTATAAGGCCAGCACACTACTTCGACGGAACCCGGCGCAGCCCTTGCCCAAGAGGGCAGTCGTAGCACGGTCAGGCAATGCGCCACGGCATGGGCCGCGAAAGGCCCGCAATAAACGCACACGACACAATCAACGAAATGCCAAGGCTCAAACGAGCCCTGTCGTGAAAACCGCTATGACCAGCGGGCACACCCCGCCGACTGAAGTAATTATCCCACAATTTCCGGATTTGTCCAGTCGATTCCCGGAAGATTCCGCATTTGCTCCTCGCTGCCTCGCAGTTCGGCTCGGCGGGCTTCGGGGTGTCTGAGGAATGTACCTGCCACGGCCGTGCCGCGCATATGAAAGGCGAGAGCCGTGCAGGGCCATTGGCGTGTCGTCTTATGAGAGGAGGCATCTCTCGGAGCAGGTTGACTGACACAAACGTCCTGCACGGGCATCTCGCCCTTTGGTTTTCATTGTCCAGCCGGCGGTCGGCCGGGGCACTTCATGCCTGCCGGCAGGCGGTTTTCAGTGTCGCCGCCTGCCGACAGGCCGGTTCGCATAAATCAGGCCCTTCGTCCCTTCGACCGGGCTCAGGCCTTGCGGCGACGGCGGATAACCGCCATCGCGCCGATCGCCAGCAGGCCAAGCGTGGCCGGCTCTGGGATCGTGCCCTCAGCCGCTGCGCCTTCGCCGTAGTGGGCCTGCAGCAGTTGCAGGTCGTTGAAGTCCACGTCGCCGTCGTCGTCGAAGTCGCCGTCGGCCAGCGCGGCGCCGCTGGGCTGACCCATGTTGGCCTTGAGGGCAATGTAGTCCGCGGCGTCAACAACGCCGTTGCCGTCGGCATCGCCGAGCAGCGCCAGCGAGCTGGTGATACCCGTGAGATAGTAGGCCGTGTCGGCCACGGCATCGCCGTCGATGTCCTGGGTGTCGTCAAAGACGAGTGACCCGGTGCCACCGAA
>JAUWQU010000376.1 GCA_030610965.1 Phycisphaerae bacterium | reverse complement strand
AGTTCGCCGGCCAGGGCGTCAGGCTCACCCAGTGCTACGCGGCCGCGTCGAACTGCTCGCCCTCGCGGGCGGCTATGTTGACCGGGCGCATGCCGTACCGCGTCGGCATGTACGACTTCCGTCGCGACGGCTCTCCCATGCACCTGCCGACCGAAGAGACGTCGGTGGCCACGCTGCTCAAGGCCGCCGGCTACAACACCATGTTCGTGGGCAAGTGGCACATCGGCTCCTTCGGCGACCGCTTCGACCACCCCACGCCGAGCGATCACGGCTTCGACTACTGGCTGGCCAACGAGAAGAACTTCGACCAGAACCCCAAATCGCTTCTCCGCAACGGAGTCCCCGCCGGGCGACTGGAGGGGATTCAGTGCGAAATCGTCGTCCGCGAGGCGATCTCGTGGCTGACCAGGGACTGGGACCGCGACAAGCCCTTCTGCATGTTCCTGTGGCTGAACGAACCTCACACGCCCGTGCGGGCCGCGGAGTCGTTCAAGCAACCCTACCAGGGCGATGCCTTCGAAGCCGCGGCCGCGAAAGTCAAGTACGGCGGGCCGGGCGTGCAGCGGACCTCGCCGAAGAAGGCCCAACAGCCCACCTATTTCGGCTGCGTCAGCCAGATGGACCACGAGTTCGGCCGACTGATGAAGACGCTGGACGCGATGAAGCTTAGCGACGAGACGTTCGTGTACTTCACGAGCGACAACGGCCCCGAACACCGTGTGGCTACCGGCTGGGGTTCCCCGGGCGACTTCCGCGGGGCCAAGGGCCACATGCACGAGGGCGGCATCCACGTGCCGGGGCTGATGCGCTGGCCGGGGAAGATCCGCCCCGGCAGCGTCAGCGATCTGCCGGTCAACGGCACCGATGTGCTGCCGACGCTCTGCGCCCTGGCCGGCGCTGAGCCGAAGACCAACAAGCCCATCGACGGCGCCAACGTCCTGCCGGGTCTGCTGGAAGGCAAGGCTGTCCAGCGGCCCAAGCCGCTGTTCTGGTGGATGTACCACGCCCGAGGCGGCAAGCAGGCGTGCATGCGGCTGGGATCCTGGAAGATCCTCGCCCGCCTGCTGCCACAGAGAGCCAACGACATGGCCGGCGCCAAACCCCCGGCCGGGCAGTCCAACATGGAGTTCATCAAGAAGGCCGAACTGGGCGACTTTGAGCTTTTCGACCTTAAGGCCGACCCCAACGAGACCACCAACCTGGTGACCAGGGAGCCGGCGAAGTTCGAGGCGATGAAAAAGCAGTTCGTCGCCCTGCATCAAGAGATCCAGGCCGAAGGCCCCACCTGGACCTCAGTGACCGGTCAACGGCCCAAGTAGGCCGCCCCATCACATCTGTGGGGTGTCACGGCTCACAAGCGTGCCGCCGATCGGATAGACGGTTCGCATGATCTATCCAGATCGCGATTCCCGGTCAGTGGGAATCTCGGGTCGAATAACAAGTATGGCCTCATCAAAGGAAACGGAGGCAAGTGCCATGATTAACGAACTTTCAACGTTGCGAAACGGTAAGGCCGGGCGACGCTCATCGTGGAACACGACGGGCAGAAATGCCGATGCGTGGACGATCCAGCCGGGTGAGTCTAAAGTCCTGGCCGACATCAAGGGGCCTGGGGCGATAACGCATATCTGGATGACGCAAGGAAACCACTATCGGGAGTGTCTGCTCAAGATAACGTGGGATAACGCCCAAAGGCCGAGCGTACTTGTTCCTCTTGGAGACTTTTTCTGTCTCGGGCACGGCATCGTCAACAGCTTTCAATCGTTGCTGTTCACGGCCTCGACCGCACGCAACAATAAGTTCAATCAGGGGTGCGCGCTGAACTGCTACGCACGAATGCCGTTCGGCCAGCGTGCTGTCGTCGAGTTGATCAACGAAAGCAATGAGCCTCACAGGCAGTACTTCTACATTGACTATGAGGTCTTCGACAAACCGCAGCCGGACGCCGGCTACTTTCACGCGGAGTTCCGCAGGGCCAATCCCTTCGGGGGGTGGGGTCACGAGATCAAGGTCAACACGCCCGAGGCCAATATCGCCAACAAGGGCGAACTG
Organism: Phycisphaerae bacterium; assembly: GCA_030610965.1. Lineage (GTDB taxonomy): Bacteria > Planctomycetota > Phycisphaerae > SM23-33 > SM23-33 > JAUWQU01. The sequence continues at coordinate 2,924 of JAUWQU010000376.1, read as the reverse complement.
GCATGGGACAACAATTACGTCATCCTGAAGACCAGGGGCAGAGGTCACTATGTAGGATGCAATCTGTCGGTTACGAACTTCCAGGGAACCTGGTGGGGAGAAGGTGACGACATGATCTGGGTGGATGGGTACAAGTGGCCCCCGGACCTGCACGGAACCGGCAGCGAGGATTATCTGAATCAGGCGTGGGGCATGCAGACGAATGCCTTCCTGCGCAACGGCTCATCCATACACGAGAGCGACACCGACGGCTACCAGACCAGTTACGTGCTGCATGTCGAGAACCCCATCCGGTTCGAGAAGGACATCAAGGTTACGATCGAGCACGGCCACGGGAACCATCTGGCTAACGAGATGTCTTCGGTGGCTTACTGGTATGCTGACAAGGCTGCCGCGGCGATCGCTCCGCCTCGTGTCGCCAAACGCCTTCCCATACTGCGCGACAACCAGGGGCGTTGGCTGTATGACAAGAAAAGCCAATGCCCAGGGAAGACAATTGCTCCCAATGCTGAGATGAAGAGAATGAAGGCCCGGTGGGCCAAGAAACACGGATAGACGCCCCGCGACCGCTGAACCCGCCGCTGTGGGCCAACTTCGCAGACACGCGGGCAACAGGACGGACGTTCACATCCATGACAGGCCGGATGGCACGTACGAGTCCGCCTACTCGTTGCCGACCGGCAGGGCCTTGCCGACCAGCATCTCCAGTTCGGCCATGCGATGGGCGCGGTCGGCCTGCGAACGGTCATAGGAAAGCTGGAATTCCAGCAGCACGCGCTGGGCATCCAGGTAATCCTGAAAGCCCGCCTTGCCGGCGGCGTAGGCGATCTGGGTGGCCTGAAGGGCCTGCTCGGCCTTGGGGATAAGCGTGTCCCGATAGAGATTGACCTTTCGCCCCGAATCCTGGAACTCGAACAGGGCCATCGCCACGTCGGCGGAGAGATTGTTGAGCAAGGCGGCCTTGTCGCTGACGGCTCGCAGGTGGCGCCAACGGGCCTCCCGCACGCCGGCTGATATCTTGTCCCACCAGATCGGGATGTTCAGCGATATCATCGCGATGACCGGGTTCTTGCCGCTGTCGCTCACGCTCATCGCGCCGCGGGCCGGGCCCGTGTCGATCACGTTCACGCCGAGGGTGACGTCTGGGAAGTACTCCTTCCTGGCCAGTTCGATCCCGACTTTGCGGGCGGCGATCTCGCGATCCAATGCCTGCACCTCGGGGTTGGCCTCGGCGGCCCAGGCCAGGAGTTGCTCGTCCGAGAAGTCCGAGCGCGGCCTGGGAATCTCCGTAGGCCACGGCAACGGTGCATTGGCCCGACGGCCCAATGCGGCGTTCAGACGGGCCATGGTTGCAGCGCGGAACTTCTGGAGGGTTCTGAGGCGGTCGGCCAGCTTTCCCTGCTCGACCTGTGCCCGGATGACATCCGGGTGCGAATCGGCTCCGACGGCGTATCGCCTCCTCGCGATGGATTCGATCTGGTTGAGCAGTTCAACGTTCTGTTCGGTGCTTCGAATCGCCCGCCGGAGGTAGTAGTACTCGTCGTACGCCTTATGGATGTGGTAGAAGAGCTTGAGCCGGGCGGCCTCGAACCGATGCAGCGCCGCTTTGGCCTGCTCGGCTGCAATGTCCCCGCGCAGCTCCAGTTTGCCCAGCCACGGGAAGGTCTGGGAGATTTCATACGCGTTGCGTTGGGGCCCGACGCGGGTTTCCACAGCCTCGATGTAGTTGCGGTAGGTGAATCGAGGGTCGGGCAGGGCCCGGACCTGCGGAACCTTCTCCAGGGCCGCCTTCCAGGCCGCGAAGGCGGATCTCAACTCGGGGCTGTGCAGGGCGGCGTAGGTCAGGTAGTCGCGCAGTTGTGAGCTTTCCCCCAGCTCCGGCTCGGCGGGCTTTTTCGTCGGGGTCGGGGTCGTCGGGGCCGTGGTCGTCCCGCGCGACGCGAACGACCGATCAGCGAAGTAGCCCTGTTCGGCGGCGAAACGCTCATAGGCGCGGTCGTTGAGGCCCCCGGCACACCCGGTCAGCAGAAGCCCCGTGGCCAACAGGAAGCCGCCCCAGGATCGTTCGATCATCGATCACCCTTTCTTATGCCTGTATCCGTGTGCCCGTGTCGCGACACAGGTTTACATTCTATCCAGATACCCGCGGTCCGGTAGGCTCTGTTACGCGGAAGCTGCCGTATCGCCCGACGACAACAGCTCGTCCTTCATCCCCACCGACAGTTTGAACTGCTTGACGAGACAATAGAGCACCGGCACGGTCAACATCGTGAGCACTTCGATCGTCATCCCGCCGAAGCTCGGAATGGCCATCGGAACCATGACGTCCGACCCGCGGCCCGTGGAGGTCAGCACCGGTAGCAGCGCCAGGATCGTCGTGGCGGTAGTCATCAGGCACGGTCGGACGCGCCGCTTGCCGGCCTCGATGGTCGCCTGGCGCAGCTCTCGCACGTTTGCAGGCCGGCGGCGGCGGAAGACCTGGTCGAGATACGTTGAGACGACCACTCCGTCATCGCTGGCGATGCCGAACAGGGCCAGGAAGCCCACCCACACGGCCACCGACATGTTGATCGGATGCACCTGGAACAGCGTCCGCATGTGGACGCCGAAGACGCTGAAGTTCAGAAACCCATCCTGCGCGTACATCCAGATCATGATGAACCCGCCGCTCCATGCGACGAAGATCCCCACGAAGACCAGCAGCGTGGTCGCCACGGAACGGAACTGGAAGTACAGGATCAGGAAGATCGCCAGCAGCGCCAGCGGCAACACGATCATGAGTGTCGTCTGGGCCCGCTGCTGGTTTTCGTAATTGCCCGCGAAGGTGAAGGTGACCCCGGCCGGCAGGATGAGTTCGTTGCCGGCTATCTTGCTCTTGAGATACGCCTCGGCCCGCTCGACGACGTCCACCTCGGCGTTGCCCG
>JAUWQU010000305.1 GCA_030610965.1 Phycisphaerae bacterium | reverse complement strand
CTCTCCCTTAGCGCCCTACGGTGACGAAACAGTGAAACTAGGACTACGTTGGCCTGTACTGGTATTGGCTGTGATTGGAGTCGTCATCGGCTTATCATGGGCTATTGTTCTCATCGGAAGTAGGATGTGTGCGGAATATCGCCCTAAACAGGGCTCACGCTTTACGCAGGAGCAGTTGGCCTCGGTGCATATAGCCGCCTATTCTTATGCAGTAGAAAACGGGAAGTTGCCGGGACCTGAGTTCGAGAAGTTCATCAAGGAACTTGTGGAGTATAAGCGGGCATCGAGTGTCAAGACGGCGAGGCTAATAGGTTCGACCCTTTCGGGAGACGGATGGGGGTGGCCATATGTGTTTTCGGTGCAGAAAGGTGGGTTGGTGTTCTACATGCGTTCTGTTGGTCCCAATGGCATAGACGAGGATGGCGGCGGCGATGATGTGGAGAGATGTGGTGACCTTCGCAAACTGGGGCTGCACCCTAAGGAACGACCGTAAAAGCTGAACGGAAAACTATGGCATTGGGGTCAGCGAAAGCGCCGGGATAAACCGGCTTGGGATAAGGAATGAAAGAGTCCTACAGAGAAGAGTTAGCCAGTCGCTCTGGCCTCGAACCGTACGCTGGCGGCGGTGACGTCGCGGGTGTAGCATTGGTGAGAGGAAACGCAGGCCAGCCATTGAGCTCCGACATCAACACTTTCGCGTGCCGATCTTGCGGGGACAGGGAGAAGGCAACATCGTCGAGGCCGCTATTTGGCCAGGCCCCGACGGACGCGGCGGAGTCGAAGAACCTGTGCATGCGCAGACATCCCAAGCGCGAGAACCGGCTGACGCGCTCGCTGGCGCTCAAGACGGCCTACAACGAGACGTACGAGTACGACTTCCTGGACAGGCTGCGGGATGCCAACCGGCCTGGCGATTCGGGCATAGGGAGCCTCGACCAGTCCTGGACGCTCAGGCCGACGGGCAACTGGGCTTCGTTCATCAGCGACGGCGTCGAGCAGACCCGCACGCACAACAACGCCAACGAGATTCTGACGATAACCGCCGACCCGAACGACCCGCCGTTGTTGCCGGTTACACGATCTCCAAGCCGACAACGGATTTGGCCGGCATGGCGATCGTCAGCATGTTCCGCCGCAGCGTCGCGCCGTCGAAGGCGGCCGGTTGGATCGTCTCGGGCGCGTCGAACGTGTTGTGCGCGTTGATTGCCTCGCCGGTCAGCACGCGACCGGTGACGGCTGTGAACTCGCCTCCGCGGAGATCGACGCTGACCTCGACGCCCTTGTTCGGATTGCTGTTGGACAGCGTCAGGTGTACCTTCCGGTCTGCGTCGCGGGAGGCGCTGGCGCTGATCGCGGGAATCGCGGCCTCGCCGAACGGGTAGTCCTCAAATCGGGCATGCATGTCCAACCTCGCCGCGTCGTGGTGGACCTGGTACAGGTCGAACACGTGATAGGAGGGCGTCAGCAACATCTTCTCGCCGTCGGTCAGGATCATCGCCTGGAGGACGTTGACCGTCTGGGCGATGTTGGCCATCGTGACGCGATCGCAGTGCTTGTTGAAGATGTCCAGAGTGACGGCCGCGGCGAGGGCGTCGCGGAGAGTGTTCTGCTGGTAGAGGAAGCCCGGGTTCGTGCCCGTCTCGACCTGATGCCACGTGCCCCACTCGTCGACGAACATGGCGACCTTTTGGTCCGGATCGTACACGTCCATGATCGTGGCGTGGCGGGTGATGAGTTCGTCCATGCGGACGGCCCGCTTAAGTTGCTCGAACCAGTCCTCGTCGTCGAACTCGGTGGCCGAACGGCTCTTGGCGCCGCTGCCGCAGTAGTAGTGCAGCGCCAGGGCGTTCATTCGTTTGCCGGCTTCGCGCATGAGCACGTCGGTCCACTCATAGTTCGGCCCGGGCGCCCCGCAGGCGACCTTGAACAGCTTGTTCTGGCCGTAGCTGCGGCAGTAGACGGCGTAGCGGCGGTAAATGTCGGCATAGTGCTCGGGGCGCATCGCGCCGCCGCAGCCCCAGTTCTCGTTGCCGACGCCCCAGTAGGTCAACTCCCATGGCTGCTCGCGCCCGTTAGCGCGGCGGAGGTCGGCCATGGGGCTCCTGCCGGGAAAAGTGATGTACTCGACCCACTGGCTCATCTCCTGGACCGAGCCGCTGCCGACGTTGCCGCAGATGTACGGCTCGCAGCCGAGCTGCTCGCAGAGGTCCATGAACTCGTGCGTGCCGAAGTGGTTGTTCTCGGTGACCTGGCCCCAGTGGGTGTGGACCATGCAGGGGCGGCTTGCCCGCGGGCCGATGCCGTCACGCCAGTGGTACTCGTCGGCAAAGCACCCGCCAGGCCAGCGGAGGTTGGGTATCCGGATGCGGCGAAGGGCTTCAACGACATCGTTGCGGATGCCTCGAGTGTTGGGGATGGCCGAGTCGGACCCGACCCAGTAGCCCTCGTAGATACACCGCCCGAGATGCTCGGAGAAGTGCCCGTAAATGTGCCGGCTGATTGTGCCGACCTCGATGTCGGTGTTAATGACGATTCGGTTCATCGTTCGCATCTCCCAAGGCCCCAGGCGATACCGGGGCCGCGCGGACATGCGCTACTCGAACGTGCCGCAAACCCGACAGGCGTCGAATAGCGCGTCTATGTTCGCCAACGGGACCTCCGGCTCGAGCACGTGCGTCGGGGCGATAATCAGCCCGCCGTTGCGGCCGTACTTGTCGATGACCTCTTTCACCCGGTCCCGTACGTCCTGCACACTGCCCCAGGGCATGGTCGACTGTGTGCCGATGCAGCCGTCGAAGCTCAGACGATCACCGTAGAGGCGGTGGATTTCGTCGGTGTCGATGCATTCCGGCTGGACAGGGTTGAGAATGTCCAGCCCCGCGTCGATCAGTTCGGGGATGACCGCGGTAACATTGCCGTCGCTGTGGTATTTGATGCGAATGTCCGGATGGATGCTCTTTACCGTCTGCCAGAGCGTTTTCCATCGCGAATGGATCAGGCCCCGCCAGGTGTCGGGGCGGAACATCATGGCATTCTGGTTGGCCACGTCATCGCCGCAGGTCAGCAGGTCCACCCCGGCCCGGGCGGCGGCGGTGGCGTAGATCATGTTGTGCTGGAAGAGCCTCTCGAGCAGGCATTCGGCCCAGGCGGGCCTGTCGATGGTGTCCATGAGGAACTGCTCGTAGCCACGGATCTGCCATGCGGTTTCGTACATGTGCCCAACGCCCCCCACGGCGATCATTCCGTTGGCGTGCGCCTCGGCCACTTCCGCCGCCATGCCGGAGCGATCCCAGTTGGTCGCGTCGTACATGGGATAGTTTTCGATCTCTGCCAGGCTGGCGGCGTTTCGCAGAGGCGAGAGGAGGTGGTTGAAATGGAACATGCTGCCGGGCACCTCGGCGACGCCGGCGCCGTTGATGACGGCGCCTTCGGGCAGGTCCTCGTTTTCCCAATAGCGCGTAAAGTCCAACGGCTCCAGGTCGGCAGGACGGCGGACATGGGCGAACTTCATCCGCATGAACCCGTAATGCTCTCCGATATCCTCCGTGCCGATATGCTCGATCACACGCTGGCGCAGATCCGGCGTGAAACCGCCGTTATACAATATCCGTCCCGGCCGGCGGTGAGCGGTGGTGTCACGAAAAGCCTGCAAGTCGGTGGTCATGCTCATAGCTATCATTTAACAGCATCATCCCGCCGAGGCAAGCGGGTCGATATGCGATTGTCGGGCAGATATGCCAACCGTGTCACCGTGCCAGGCCTTCGCTCAAGAGTCCCAGCGCGCAGTCGGCGAGCATGTCCCCGGCCTCGGGCGCCAGACGGCTGCTGCCGGTGAAGGTCGTTTCGTACCCGCCGCGCCCGAACGCCTCCCGATGGGGGACATACCCGACCATGCCGTTGGCGCAGCCGACCACAAGCGCGTGACGTGGGCGGCCTTGTTCCTTGATTCGCAGGCCGTGCTGGACGAAGTACTCGGCCGGGATGCCGACCAGCGCCCAGTCGTCGATGTCCAAGACCTGCACCTCGGCCGGTTGGGTGCCGCGGGTGCGGATCCGCTCCAGCAACGCCGGCATGCCCCGATCATAGGCGGCCGGGTCCACGAACCGCTGGGCTCCGCGGACCGTACCGGCCGCCTCTTCGGCCGTAACATGGCGATAAGGCAGTTGGATCGTCCGCGATCGGGCCGCCAGGCGGGCCTCGGAGCGGAACGCCAGGCCGTCGAGGACCGTCTCCACGTCGTCGGCCAGGGCCCGGCCGATCTGCTCGGTCGTCTTGCCCTGGCCGGGTCGGGTCGGGTCGGCATCGTGAAGGTTCCCGCTGGCGCCGTTCAGGAAGACGGTAACGGGCCAGCCGCGGGCCTTCATCTCGGCGGCGAGCATGCCGGGATACCCGGCCGAGAGTTCTGTCGTACCGCCGTGATGCGTCGGATGGCAGGCAAAGTTCACCAAGAGGCCCAGCGGCTTGGCGTCGGTTGACCTCAGGGCCAGCACGGCCAAGTCAGGGTCGAGCGGCCCCTCCAGGCACAGGGCGGCCGGATCGGCGAAGCTCCCGTGGCAGCGCACCGTGCCATCGCGCTGGATCACCCGCCGGTTGTGCGAGAGATCGAACTCGAAGCACCAACCCATGCCGATCTCGGCGCTGCGGCAGGCCTCCAGCGCCCGGCCAAACGTCTCGACGACGGTCGGCACGACCTTCTCAAGGTAGGCCTCGTCCCGCGGGACGTCGCCGACGTTGGCCATGGCCGGGCCGGCGTGGTTGTGCGTGGCGGCCACCATCACCCGGTCGCCCGGAAAGCCGCAGCGGCTCTGGATCCGCCGGCGGATTTCGGCCACCTGTGTCCAGCGGATGCTGAGGGTGTCCAGACTGATGATTCCAACGCTGTCCGGGCCGGACTGGATCACGGCTGCACGGGCGTGCAGTGGGTCCAGCACGCGGTCCGAGACGATCCGGACGATCCAACCGGCCTTGAGCGAACCGATCGGCGGGGTGATGTCCGCCTCCGCGAAGCCCGCTTTGAGCGTCATCGGCATCTCCTGGGGGTTCGTCCCCCTCGTTACTCGATCCGCTCGACCTGGTCGAGGTTCGCCATGACCTTGCGGATTCCGTCGGCCAGTTGCTCAGCCACCTGCGGCGTGTTGGGGCTGCGCAGCGGCATGGTCATTCCGGTGTGCCAATCGCAATGCTTGCGCGCGACGGGGAACTGGTCCAGGCTGTAGTCCACCTTGCTGTCGGTGCATGCCCATGGACAGCCCCTGCCGTAGGCGTTCCTGGCGGCGATGGCCGTCATCTCGGGCACGGGCCAGCCCTGCCATACGTCCGTCCCCACGCCCTCGGCGCTGAGGGCTCGGACGATCTTGTCGCGGAAAGCGGCGGCGTCGCCGATGTGGCCCAGGGCGTCCATGTCGAAGCGTATGGTGTAGTTGTACCAGTTGTGGCCGTGGCCTGCGGGAACGACCGGGCGAATCAGGTGCGGCACATCCGCCAGCCGCGCGTGCAGGCGCTCGGCGTTGGCCTTCAGGTCGGCCAGGTGCTTGTCCAGCCGCGTCAGTTGCGCGCGGGCCAGCGCGGCCACCAGGTCGCTGCTGCGGTACATCCAGCCCATGCCGTAGGCCTGGTAGGTCTCGCCGGCCTCGGGACGTCGGTGTTCGCCGAAATACCATAGTGTCTTGCCCC
>JAUWQU010000640.1 GCA_030610965.1 Phycisphaerae bacterium | reverse complement strand
CGGAAGGCGCCGCCAAGGGCGGAACCACCAAGTACAAGTACGTGGCCGTCAGTTGGTGGGAAAGCCTCCTGCCGCACCTGCTGCTGATAATGCTGATGTTCCTGGCCGTGTGGTTCCTGCTGTTCCGGCGGCTTGGCTCTGCCGGCGGGGGGGCGGGCTTTCTGGGCAGTTTCGGCCGAAGCCGTCACCGCGTGCTGACCAAGGACTCATCGAAGGCGACCTTCGATGACGTCGCGGGCATCGAGGAAGCCAAGGAAGAAGTCCAGGAGATCATCGAGTTCCTCCGCAACCCGCGGAAGTTCCAGCGCCTCGGCGGGCGGATACCTCGCGGCGTGCTGCTTGTCGGCGAGCCGGGGTGCGGCAAGACGCTGCTGGCCAAGGCCATCGCCGGCGAGGCCGACGTGCCGTTCTTCAGCATATCCGGCAGCGACTTCGTCGAGATGTTCGTCGGCGTCGGCGCCAGCCGGGTCAGGGACCTGTTCAAGCAGGCCAAGGACAGCTCGCCCTGCATCATCTTCCTCGACGAGATCGACGCCGTCGGACGGCGCCGCGGCCTGGGCTTCAACGGCGGCGGGCACGACGAGCGAGAGCAGACGCTCAACGCCATCCTGGTCGAGATGGACGGCTTCGAGACGTCCGACCAGGTGATCGTAATCGCGGCCACCAACCGCATGGACGTTCTCGACCCGGCCCTGACTCGCCCCGGGCGATTCGACAGGCAGATCGACGTCTCGCTGCCGGACCTCAAGGGGCGATACGAGATACTCGGCATCTACGTGAACAAGGTCAAGTGCGGGCCGGACGTGGACCTCCACCGCCTCGCGCGAGGCACGCCGATGTTCAGCGGGGCGGACCTCGAGGCCCTGGTCAACGAGGCCGCAATCGCCGCGACGATGGCCAACAAGGACTTCGTCGAGATGGCCGACATGGAGGAGGCCCGCGACAAGGTCCGCTGGGGCCGGGCGCGAAAAAGCCGCGTCATCGACGAGCGCGAAAAGGAGATGACGGCCTACCACGAGGCCGGGCACGCCATGGTGCAGTTCTATCAGCCCGACGCCGACCCGCTGCACAAGGTGTCGATTATCCCGCGCGGGCAGATGGGAGGCGCGACGTTCAGCCTGCCCGAAAAAGACCGCTACATGTACACCCGCCGCTACTGCGAGGCGCTGATCCGCGTAGCCATGGCCGGACGAATCGCCGAGGAAATGTTCTGCGGCGACATCGACAGCGGGGCCGCAAGCGACATCCACCAGGCCACCGAGGTCGCCCGAAAGATGGTCATGGACTGGGGCATGAGCCAGAAGCTCGGCTTCGTCCGCTACTCCGCCGACGAGCGGCGAATGATGTTCGGCGACGCCGGAAAGGAGTACTCCGAGCACACTGCCGAGGTGATCGACCAGGAGATCAAGGCCATCGTCGACGCCGCCGAGGCGGACACCAGGCGAATCATCGAGGAGCACCGCGACGAACTCGAGCGACTGGCCAAGGCCCTGCTGAAGTACGAGACGCTCTCGCTGGATGAAGTCCGCCAGGTCGTCGAGGGCCACAGCCTGGACAAACCAACCGTCGGCGACCTGCTCGACCGCGAGCACGCCCGCTCCACGCTGCCAAAGCCCGAAACCAAACCCGACCCGGACTACCCTCCCCTAGCCCAGCCCGGCACGCAGGTGCCGTAGGGGGAGAAAAGAAGGTCCTAGCTCATAGGTCTTAGGCCTTAGCCCAAGTTACGGAGTTGGGAGTCATTTTGGGGGGAATTCACTTTTTTTCGGCCGCGTCGGGACGTGGGGCAAGGGTTTATGATCGGCTATGGGTCGGATCGTCGCTCAAACGCCGTGTAGTCACGGCTTTCGCCCAAAACGGACCGTAAGTCCTGAAAAAGCGTGCTTGAGGCCTCTCAACTCCGTAACTTGGGCTAGGAGCTATGACCTAAGGCCTTATCTTAGGAACATCGAAGGACACGCATCATGTCAGTGACGCCACAGGAAAGGGAAACGCTTCGCCGGCTGGCCGGCGAGGTCGCGGAAATCGCAGCTCTGCCGGTTCACAAGGAAAAGGCCGCCATGTGGCGGAGCCTTAATCGCCTCGAGCCGGTCAGGCCGCTGGTGTGGATAAACGAGATATGCTGGGAGGAGATGGGCGACGAGGCCCAGCCGACTGTCGCCGACCCAGTTGGCCGCGCGGCCGAGGGACGAATGCGCCGCGTCCTGTACCAGTGGCGGCACCTGCCGGTGGACATGATCGTCAACGACTGGATCGCCAGCCCGCTGGTGATCTCCAACACGGGCTTCGGCCTTGAAACCAAGGCCGAGCGGACCAAGTCCGACATCGAAAAGAACGCCATAGACTACATCCCGATCATCCGGGAAGAATCCGACGTCGCCAAGATACGCAACACCGAGGTCACGTGCGACCGCGCCGCCGGGGACCGCAACGCCGAACTGCTCGACAGCGTCATCGGCGACCTGCTGCCGGTCCGCCAGGCCGGAGTGTCCAGCACGTGGTTCGCCCCGTGGGACACGCTGATCCAGTGGTACGGCATCCAGGAGTTGTACACCGACATGATCGACCGGCCGGAACTGGTCAGCATGTCCATCGCCCGGATGGTTGACGTCATGATCGACCGCTTCGAGCAGTACGAGCGGATGGGCCTGCTAAGCCTCAACAACGGCAACAACCGTGTCGGCTCGGGCGGGTTGGGCATCACCGACGAGTTGCCGCAGCCGGACTTCGACGGCGAGCACGTCCGCATGATGGACATGTGGGGCAACTCGACACCGCAGATATTCTCGTCCGTCTCGCCGGAGATGCACTGGGAGTTCGCGCTGACCGACGAGATCCGCATCCTCGAGCGTTTCGGCCTGAACTGCTACGGCTGCTGCGAGCCGCTGCACCGCAAGATAGACATCCTCCGCCGCGTGCCGCGCCTGAGGCGGATATCCATGAGCCCGTTCGTCGACCTCGACGAGGGGGCAGCCGCCATCGGCCAGGACTTCATCTACTCGGCCAAGCCCAACCCTGCCGTGCTTGCGTCAAACTCGTGGCACCCGGACCTCGCCCGCCGCGACCTGGCCGAGTTGCTGGAAAAAACGCGCGGCCTGCACCTGGAGATAATCCTCAAAGACATCCACACCACCCGCGGCGAACCGCATCGCCTCTGGGAGTGGGCGAAGATCGCGTTGGAAATGGCGGGCGGGTAGGGGCAATCGGCAAGGAAGATGTCTCTCGCAGACCTTGGGTCCCGTCGGGAGGGCGCG
>JAUWQU010000008.1 GCA_030610965.1 Phycisphaerae bacterium | reverse complement strand
TGGGCAAGGCGAACGTAGTGCGTGTGCCATCGCAGGTTCAGCGAGACGATCAGCCCCTGCTCGCCGCGCGATATGCCCAGGCCCATGGCGGTATCGGCGTAGAGGCGGATCGCGGCGGGAACGTCGCAGCGGCCCAGGGCTTTGCGCGCGCCGGGTATGTCGCCTTCCTTGTGCAACTCCAGTGCCCGGCGGTAATGGCTTTCGTTCTCGAAGACGCTCAGTATGAACCGCTCCAGCCCGCGGAAATATGCGATGCGCCCGCGCTGGATCGGTGTCAGGGCGGCCTGGTCCATACCATCGAGCAGGGCCATGCGCTGCTTGTGCGATTTCAGGGCTTCGTCATAGCCTTTCAGCTCTCGATCGATGAAGCGGTCCGAGGTGTCGCGCCCTATCATCGGCAGGCCCGCAAGCCACTGCTGCAGGTAGTCGCCGAACACCTTCGCGTGTTCGGCCCCGAGCATCTCGCCGGCCATGCGGCGACAGGTGGCCTTCACCGACTGGTTCCTGCTCGATGCCCACACCGAGTCGCTCAGCCCGGCGAAGAAGACATCGAGCGGGCGCGTGGTCCAATGGATGATGCCGTAGCCGGATGTGTCGCACCTGGACCTGACCAGCAGATCGTGGAAGTTCTCGAGCGGCGGATAAGGCGGCCCGACGTACGTGCGGTCATCGTGGTGTGCCCATAGAATCGGATACACCGGTCGATGCTCGGCGGCCCTGGCCACGCCCTCCGTCCCGCCGGGCGACTCCAACCGCGACTCCTTCCAGAGCACCTCGAAATCGAGCGGGTACAGGCCCACGTCTTTCGGCAGGAACCTGTCCGCCGCGTCTTGCAGGGCGAATCCCCACGATCCCACGCCCAGGGAAACGTCCTGCCGGCCAAGTTCATCCAGGGCCTTGCGGTGAGCGGCTGCAACCTTGCCCAGCGCGAAGATGCCGACGCTGTGCCAATACTTCGCGGCCTTGGGCTCCCGGGCGATGATGGCCCGATACTCTTTCTGCCAGTCGGCCGGCAGGGCCTCGACCTTCAGACTAATCAGCGGCGTGCCTCGGATGCGGAACCACATCACGAACGTGTCGATCTGCGGATAGACCTTCAACAGTTGGGCAAGTTGGGCCTTGTAGTAGCCGTAGCCCTCGGGCGTGTCCGGCCGGGGCAGCCAGAAATCGCCCCCGACAGTGGCCTTGAAACGCGCGCTTTGCGGCAGCCTGGTGATAAGCGTCTGTGGATTGGCGGTGGTGGTGTCCATGTCGACCGCGAAGATAACATCCACGCCGCGCTGCTCGGCGTGGGCGAACACCTTGGCCATCAACTTCTGTGCCGCTTCGGTCCTCTGGCGATCGGTTCCGTCCACTGCCGCGATCGATCCCAACACGGGCGCGTCGAACGCCTCGCCGCCGATGAGTCGGCGGACATCGTTGACGTGCATCGTCGCCCAGTCGCGCCCGATGCGAGTCGAACTGAGGTAGCCTACCGGCTTGTAAGCGCCCTTCAGCGCAAAGCCCGCCATGGGATTGTTGCCGTAGGCATGGACCATGATCCCGTTGTAGCCCATCTTCTGCGATTGCGTGGTCCACTGGTTCCACTGCTGGAGGTCCCAGGACGAACAGCCGGACAGGAAGTTGTGCCAGTTGAACACGAAACGGCGAGGCACCAACGGATGGTCGGCGAGGTCCCAGCCGGTGAAGCTCAGCGGCTCGGCGCGGGCAGCAGGCTTGATGTCGCCGTCGAGCAGGTACCCGTAGCCCATCCTCCGCAACAGGCCGCAGACGCCATTGAGGATGCCTCGCGGATCGGCGCCGATGACCAGGCCGACGGTCTTGCCGCCTACCTGCGTGGTGGTTACGACGTAGCTTTCCGGGCCCCGCAAGCGCCTGGCCGCGACATCCGCCCCCGCCACGCCCTTGAACGCAGCCGGCGTGCCCAGATGGATAATGTGTCCGGCGGCAGCCGGAGCCGTGGCGGCGACGGCAACCGACTCGTTGGGATACAGGCCCGCCAAGGCCGCGCTGAGTTCCCTGGCCGCGATGGATGCCGGTCCGGCGTCGGGTCCGTGCAGGACGATACACACGCTCGGCCTGGGCCCAGCCTTGGCCTGACAGTAGCCATCCTGTGCGCAAAGAACCACGCCCACCACAACCGCCAACGCCAAAGCCAGTCGCCGATAGTCAGTTGTATTGTTCATCAACTCTCCAATCCGTGGGGGTAGTCCGGGTAGCAGCAAGCCGCCTTCGACCTCTTGAACCCCCCCACGCCCAGGACGGGTACGGACAAACCGGACAAAGTCGGCAGCAGACGCCAACCGGCAGAGCCTTCTGAATCTTGGGCAAGCTGAAGTCTGATGCCCCGCTGGAGCCAAGGCAACCACATGCCTGTTCTGCACATGAATCTTCCTTGCGTGCCTTTCGGCAATCGCATAACATTGATCTGGTGAGTTTCGCGGTTTCGCTATCGACTGGGGAGGCGGCAAAATGATCGGTATTCCAATACGTGCCCTGAGAGCGGATGCGTGCCGATCTGCCCTACTGATCTTCTCTTTACTTGTGCCTTGCGGTTCTCATGCGTCGGCAGCCGGCCCACCTGTTGAGCTCACTTCCGAACAGCTTTTCGCCAAGGTGTCTCCCGCCGTGGCCAAGATCCACGTATACGGACCGGATTCAAAGATCAAGTCGCAAGGCTCCGGGTTCTTCGTCAGCCCCGAGGGCCTGCTCGTCACCAACTACCACGTCATGGTTGGGGCCGCTTCGGCGAAGGTGGTTCTTGGTGACGGCAAGACCATCGCAGTTTCGGGCATTGCGGCATCCATCCCGGCCAAAGATCTCATTCTTCTGAAGGTTGATGCGTCTAAGATCAGTTTTCTCTGGATGTCCCAGGGACTGCCGAAGGTCGGAGCCAAGGTATTTGCTGTAGGCAGCCCCAAGGGACTAACCAACACCATCAGCGAGGGCTTGGTCAGTGGGCATAGGAAGTTATCCGAAGACCTTTCTCTGCTGCAAACAACTGCGGCCATAAGCTCCGGGTCCAGCGGTGGGCCCCTTCTAACGACTTCGGGCGAAGTGGTGGGCGTTACAACCGCGGCGTGGCGCAGTGGGCAGAATCTTAACTTTGCCATACCAAGCAGCTACTTGAAGGATCTTCTGAAGGCTGCTGCAACTCCTACCCCTCTGTCTTCGACGACCTTGCCTGAGGTCAAACTGACGGGGACTGAAGGGAGGAGCACATTCCCTTCCTTCGAGGCATTGCTATTGGACGTGCCCGAGACCATTCTTCCCAAGGCGCTCAGTGATGACAAGACACGCATTAAGGCGATTGAGTGGACAGCCTTGAGGTGTGAGGCCCTCCACGTTTGGTCACGGGATCGTATCGTCGGCAACCGTATCTCCCTCCGGATCGCCGATCCCAAGTTCAAGATGATCGCCCTCAGGTCCCGGCCTCGGGTAAGCCGAATGTTCTTTAGGATTGGGACCGGGGCCAATATAATTCCCGAGCGTTATCAAGTCGAAGCAGAACTGGATGCTGAAAGCGCATCCCATATTGCCACAGTGTGCTCAGGTAAGACAGTCCTCATGGAAGGACGAATTGACAGCTTGAAAATCGCGTGGAACAGCGGCAAGGTCAACTGGGCCGTGATATTGGAGCTATCCGACGTGGTAGTCGCCCCCTATGTCCCTGTTGAGGCCACCAAAGTTAGTGGCGCCGAGAAATCGAAACAAACCACCTCTGCAAGCACGCCGGAAGAGGAGGCATCGCGGAAACTGGCTCTTGCCCATACGTACCTCAGCAATGGTCTCAAGAAAAAGGCTCGCGAAATGCTGACGACGATCGTGACACAGTGGCCTCAGACCGGAGCAGCTATCAAAGCAAAGAAGATTCTTGAGGAACTAAGGTCTGAGAAGCAGTAAGGTGCAACCTTGGCGCAGGTCCAGTTGGAAGACCGCCAATTGAACGAACTCCGTATGCTTGGCTTGTAATCCCATTTCGTGATCTGGGGGATCAGGGGACATCGAAGAGAATCTGCCAGTTCGCGTCAGGATCAAACATGCCTGCTTGGGGCTTGTCCGAACACCAGGAACCAAAGAAGTCCTCGACGTGGCCCTCCGTCATCATGCGATGGATGCTAGTGGGCCTTGGGTGTTTCCGGGCCAAGTAATCGATGCGATACCCATCCTCTTTGTCGTCGAAAACATTGCCCTTAATCTCAACAGAGTAAGCTATCGCCAGAATATCGTCGTCTAGTGAGAACTCAACCTGTGGCGGAACATGTTTGTCGATTGCACGCTGCAACAACTCGGACATCACTTGCGCCAGTTCAACAGGCAGCGCGCACAAGGCAATGACATTGACGAGTGGGTCAGCCGCGGTACCCCCGCTTGAAGGTGCCCGATAGGAGATTAGCTCTCGAATCGCCTTGAGACGAAGCACGGTCTCTCGGAGCCGCTCGCCCAATTCCTTGTCAAATTCACGCACAACGTGGCAAGAAATGTCGATCGTCTTCTTGTGCGTCTGGGAAATCAATTCGCCGTTCCTCCACGGCTGTGAAGGAAGCGAGAGAACCAAAGCTTTCAACACATATAGGAGCGAGTAGTACTGCAAGTATGGGATGCATATACGGACATTCCTAGATCGGCAGTATTCAAGGCTCGCCAGCATCAGAGATGCTGACAGGATCATCTTCGCTGAATAGAATGTCCGCACCAGCCATTCGGAGTTGAGGCGGCTGTTCCAAGCCTTGGCCATTTTCGTAAAGGCCTGTTCCTTCTTGAGAATCACCCGTCGGGCCGCGCCCTCCTTGATTATCCCAGGCAATTCCCTGAACGCGTATGACCACTCGCGGCCCGCAAATGCGTGCTGATCAACCACCTTACGCTTGCTGTTCATGTTCCTTTATCTCTTCCGAAGGGCGGCCTGCGTCTTGTCTTCTGCCAGAAAGGCGTCTCGCTGTAACCGCTCGGCAAAACGCCGGGCCAGGCGTGCCGCCAGCAACGGCCGCGTGCCGCCGTGTACAAGTCAACAAGGGTTGCATCGTCAGGCCGCATAGACGACCTCCGCGGAACCCAGTATGGCTTGGCGGCGTATGCGGTTGGCGCTTCGTTCGACGGCCCGCCGGGTGACCAGGTCCACCTTGCGGCCTAGTATTCCGGCAAGTTCCTCCTCCATTACCACGTGATCCAGCAGGCTCCAGTCGGCCTCATCGGCGAAGCTGACAAGGACATCCACGTCGCTGTCCGGCCTGAAATCATCACGGAGGATCAACCCGAACAGCGCCAACTCGGTGATCTGCCATTTCCGGCAGAATGCCGCGACTTTCGCCCGCTCGATCGGGATCATCTTGGAGTCTCCTTGACGAACAGACTACCGCAAGACCGGTCGGAATGGAAGGGCCTGCTCAACACGGAGTCGTCGCTCCAAACACCGGCCAAAGGCGGGCACCGCGGTTTGCTGAGCGAAGCGCAGCAACCAAGTGCCGTGGTTTGCGAAGCGGATCGCAGCCCACGGCACCCGTCGAATCATCGGCGATGGAGCACTGGGCTATCAGTCCTCTATCCGCAGCTTGATCTCGTCGGAGTTGGCCTTGAGCTCCGGGGCGTACATGGCGCTGGCCTTGGTCGGCAGGGCGCTGAACTTGCCGGGGATCTCGGCTCGCATTCGGTAGCTTACGCTGTGCTTGCCGCGGGCCAGAGCCCGGACGAAGAAGCTCACGCGCTCGTCGCGAAGCTCCATGTAGGCGCCCATGTCGTTGCCGTTGTAGCCGCTGCGGACCTCGACCGGTTCGAAGCCCGCCGCCTTCATGTCCTCGAACATGATGTACTCGTAGTCGTTCTTGCTGTCGATTTCCAACTCGATCTCGACCAGGTCGCCGCTCTTGAGCAGCGAGAGATTCTTGAGCTCCTGCCGCTCGTATTTTTCGACCTTCTTCATCACGACCTGCCCGCGAGCCCCGGCCGCGTGGACCTTCTTGTCCACCGCCACCAGCTTGTAGTACTTGCGGTTGACCTTGATCTCCAGCCCGGCTCGCGTGATCGGGTCCTCGAGCGTGAAGTTCGTCAGGTACGCGTTGAAGTACACCGGCCCCGTGCCGGTTCGGCGGACCTCGATCTTGTGGGCGCCGGTGGTCACCTCGTCGCCGGTCAGGACCAGCTTGTTATCGAAGCTGAACAGGTTGTCACTGTCGATCTTGACCTGCTTGACCTGCTTGCCGTCGATGAGGATCCGCACGGTCATGTCCGGCTTGTCCTCGCCGGCCGCCTTGATGTAGTCGGCGAAGGCCTCGATAACCACGGCGGTGTCGCGGGTGCTGTTCCAGTACGCCGCGTGCTTGCGGTTGTTCAGCAGGTACTTGACCAGCCGAGACGCCTTCTGGCTCTTGGGCTGCACCGCCGCCAGGAGCTTGAGGTAGTAGGCCTGCGCCTCGTACTCGCTGCCGTACCAGCACCACCACCAGTTGTTGCCGGGCAGCTTGAGGTAGGCGGTCTGGTTCTCGTCGTCCTGGACGAGGAACTGCTCGATGTTGCGGATGATCATGTCCCGCTTCGTTACGTCGCCTACCTTGTGCAGGGCCATGCCGAACATGGACTTCGCGTATACGGGCAGGCCGTTGCGGTCGCGGTACAGGAACTCCCGCATGTCCTTGTTGTCGATCTTCTCATCGACCAGGACCATGTAGACGAATGCGTCCAGGGCGTCGGCGTTTCTCTTCCACGGCTTTTTGGGCTTGGGCTTGGCGCCGTTCTTGAGCTTCTGGACCTCGCGGGCCTGGTAGCTCTTGAGCCACTTGATGCCGCCTTCAATCGTGCCTGGCACGAGGGCCACGTCGTTGGCGCGGGCGATCTGGAGCCCGTGGACCACCACGGCCGTGGTGTGCGGGTAGGACCGCTCGCCCCATCCGCTGAACCATCCCCAGCCGCCGTCGGAGCATCTCATGCTCAGCAGCCGCTCGATGCCGGCCTTGACCATGTCGCGGACGGTCTCCTCGTCGTAGACGGGGTTCTTCTTGGGCTTGACGACGCCGCCCCACTGCTTGGCGCGCTGCTTGTCGTCGCCGATCTCCTGGGCGTTGAGGTTGGTCCGCTTGTCGCGGATGTCCTTGAGGTTGACGCCCATGTTCAGCAGGATCTTCTGCGTGATGACCGTCGGCAGGAAGCGGTTGAGCGTCTGCTCGGTGCAGCCGTAGGGGTAATCGACCATGTACGGCAGGGCGTCGATCATCGCCATGGCAAGCGTCGGCGAATATCGCAGTTCCAGCCGGCTCTGCTCCGGCAATCGCTCGGCCGGGACGCAGATGTTTACGGTGGCGGACTTGCCGTCCGGCCTGATCACGCCACAGAAGCTCTCTGTCTTGAGCATGCCGTGGATGAAGACGGGGAACTTCATCTCCATCGCGTCGGATTCCTCGTCGGTCAGGGCCTTCATGCGCACGACGGCCTCGCCCGGCCGGACTACCTTCACGCGCCAATCGACGCGTTTCTCGCCCTTGGGGTCAATCTCGACGGTTTGCTCGTAGTAGTAGCCCGAGACGCCGGGGCCGCCGCTGACTTTCCTGACCTGGCACTGCTTGGCTGTCTCCTCAGTTGCCTGGAGGATGTTGGTCAGAGGGCCAAGCACGACCTTCACGGTCTTCTTGGTCTTGAGGTAGTTATGCACGTTGGCGGACAGGACCACTTCGTCCTTCTGCACGAAGAACCGCGGGGCCTGGAGGCGGACCAGAAGGTCCTTGGTGGTAACGGTCTCTACGCTGCCCTCGCCTACCCGCGTTCCTGCGCCCATGGCCCAGACGCGGGTCTTCCAGGTGGTGAGGTTCTCGGGCATGGTGAGCTCGAACTCGGCCAGGCCGTCTACCTTGGTCGTAAGCTCGCCGACCCAAAGGGCCGTGTCGGCGAACTTGGTGCGGACGGTCGGCTGGACCATCGGCGGCTGACCGCCGCCCCCGCCCGAGTCCGCGTCGAGAGACTCGGCCATCTTGCCGCCTTTGGCCATCGAATACCCCCGGAGCGAGCGCGCGGCCGCGGGCATCGCAGCTCCGCCCGGAGTACTCATACCCACCATCGGGCCGGACGCGAAACGGGCGGACCCGCTCTGGCTTATGCCGGGCCTTGTGCCCCATGCGGCCCCTCCGACTTGCACGTTGTTCATCGCCTCCCCCTCGTCCGCCACGGACCGGCCGAAGACGCCGAGGAAGCCCATGCCGATCTCACCCGGCTTGGTGATATTCCGGCCGCCCTTGGCCAGGCTGTTCTGCCCGCTCGAACGATGGTTGCGGCGCCACTTCCAGAAGAACTCCTTGATGTCCGGCACGTTCGAGCCGCCGGAGATATACTCGACGGACTTGTCGTACATCGTCAGCACGAGCGACCCGACGTATGGCTCGCCCGTGTGGTCGGTTACCTTGACTTTCATCTTCGCCTTGGCGCCCGGCTTGTACTCGTCGGCCGAGGGCTTGACCTCCACGTTCAGCACCCGCTTGGCCGGCGGGACTATCACCTCGCGGACGTCCGTGAAGACCTTCGCGCCGTGAACCGTCATTGCCTCGACGAAGAAGTTGGGCATGTCCTTCTTGATTACCTCGATCGCCTCCAGCACGCTCTTGCCCTTGAGCCGGATGAGCTTCGGGGGCAGGTACACGCCGTTGGCCGGGCGGATGAACAGCACCACGGCCGCGCCGGCGCGGTCGGTGTTGACCATCAGCTTGACCTTGTCGCCCGGGGCATATTCACGCTTGTCGGTGACGAGCTCGATGTCGTTGAAGCGGAACTGCGAGCCGTCGAATCCCTCGCCGCGCACCACGAAGACGTACGCGCCCTCGATGGTGTGCTTTTTGGCGTCGGTGACCTTGTAGCTCAGCCGGTACTGCCCGGCCTTGGCGGCGGTCATCTGCAAGCGCCCCTCGCCCTGCGCGTCTGTGTTCAGGTTCCACTTCTGGACCTCGGCCTCGACGGGCTTGTTGTCCTTGTAGGTTATCTTCAGCAGCCGCGCCACGCCCTTGCCGGTAACGGGCTTGCGGTCGAGGGTCTGCGCCTTGAAGCTCGCGGCGATGGTGTCGCCGACGCGGTAGTGCCCGCGATTGACCCACGCGTAGACCTTGAACGGCTTGCGCGCCACGAGCACCGAACCCGTGCCGACAATCGTCCGCCGTGACTCATCGGTCACCTCGGCGGTGATCTCGTACTTGTGGTCAGTGTGGCCGTAAACCGCCTTGGCGACGCCGGTGTCGATGTCAACCTTCACCGTGCCGTCTGGGCCGACCTCGACCTCGGCCTCGGCTACGATCTCGGGCTGCTGGCGCGGATGCCACTGCCACCACCCCCATGGCATGGGCCGGCGGCAGCCCCAGTCGCGCCAGCCGGGATACCATACGTAGTCATGCGCGAACCACCAGTAGCCCGGTCCGTAGTACCAGTCCCATCGGCAGATGGGGTACCACTGAGCCGAGTGGCTTACGCGAGTGACCTTGTACTTGACCTTGGCGTTGGTCACAGGCGCGCCGAAGTAGTACTTCGCCTGGATGGTGGCTGTGATCTTCTCGCCGAGCATGACCGGCTCGGTGGGCGCCTCGACCTTTACCTCGAACTCGGGCTTCTTGTATTCCTCGACGCGGAAACTCCCGCCTCCGCCGGGGCTATGGGGCAGTAAAACGCGATAGACGCCGAGCGTCGCCTCCTTGGAAAGTTCCCACTCGCCGTCGAAGCCGCCGAACTCGTCGGCCTTGAACTTCTTCTCGATGACCTTCTCGCCCTTGGGGTTGATGATCCGCACGGTGAAGGATTGTCCGGCGAACTGGCTCTTGCCCTCCTGGTCGTACTGGGCGCGGTTGACCCAGAACTTGAACTTCACCTTCTGGGCGGGCCGATATACCGGCCTGTCCGTGATGACGTACGTCTTTACCTGGTTGTAGGCGGCGTCGTGGTAGTTGCTGAACCACACGCGAGTGAAGCCCAGATACGCCAGCCGCCCGGCCGGCGTGGTGGCGGTAATGAGCCACTGCCAGTTACTGTCGTTGGGCCCGGGCTTGAGGATGAGCTGCCCGTCGGGGCCGGTGAACTCGGCGAAGTTGCGCGTGTTGATCTCGTAGTGCCCCTGGCCGCGCTCGGCGTTGTCCCGGATGTACTTCCGCTGGTAGCCGAAGAACTCCAGGTTCGCCTTGGCCACCGGCTCGCCGCCGACGGCGTCGGCGACGAAGAACCACGCCTGCTTGTCGAGGCGTTTCTTGACGATCGCCGTGTCCGCCACCCACAGGACGATCCGGCTGACGTTGCCGTCGGCCATCTTGGCGACCACGAGGTACGCCCCGGCCTTCTGGAGCGGCGTGGTCACCGTCACCCGGCTGTCAAAGTGGTTTGCGCGGGGCTTGAGGTCCATCTCCCACGACGCCACCTTCTTGCCGACGTACTGCTTCTGGCTCTTTACCACCAGCCGGTGGCCGATGTTGCCTACGTTCATCTGCTGCCAGTCGAACTTCTTGGGCGCTCGCTTGATGTACGCCTTCACGTCGGCCAGCAGCTTGGCGACGTTGATCTCGTGGGCCTCGAAGCTCACATTCCGGCCGTTGCGGAAGCGGTATTCCACCGTCGCGCCTTTTCCGGACGGGGCCGTCATCACCGGCTCGAACACGCCCCAGTTGCCGATGATCTGGTTGAGGCGCCGGCCCCGAAACTCCTGCTGGCCGCCATTGCCGTAGTCCTTGATCGCCTGCCGCCAGACCTTGGCCGCCGTTGGGTACTGGCGGCGATTCTCGAATATCTGCGCCAGTGTGGTGGACGGCTGCTCGCCGTAGCCCTTGGTGGCGACCAGCTCGCGGATGATCTTAACGAAGTTGAACTCATCCGGCAGCTTGAACCGCTTGATGCCCGTGGCCAGGCGGGCGATGGCCTCATCCTCGCCTAGCGTGTGAAGCGCGTACGTGCCGGACTCGTCCTTCTCCGTGTCGGAGTCGTCGCCGCGCCGGCCCAGAAGCATGCCGTACTGCGCCATCGTCTGCACGCCGAACTGGCTGTGCAGGAACTGGGCGAATCTCCAGCGGACCTCGCCCGCCCGTGAGGCCTGGGATTCCTGGACCATCAGCAGAGCCCAACGCCACCGCTCGCCGTCGCTGGCGGCGGACTCCCAGCTTCGCGGGAGCTTGTGGTAAACCGGCTTGCCTTTCTCATCCACCGGCGCGCCGCGGGTCTGACCCCGGCCGTAGTAGTACCAGTCGCCGCGATAGCCGTCCTCGTAGTCCGGCAGGCTCGTAAGGTCGCTGAGGTACTGGAGCCGCCAGGCCAGCACCCAGCCACGGTTGCCCATGAGCTGGTTGGCCAAGGCCATGTAGAAATGACCAGCCACCACCTTATTGTTCTCCTCGGCCACCAGCGGCAGGGCCTGCTGCATCAACTGAAGCGCGCGGATGCGGTCGCGCTCGTAGGAGTTGACCATCTTGGCGGTCCCGCCGCGGTGCGGGCCGCGCTTGAACTCGCCGGCCACGATCGAACCGTAATGCTGCACGCTCAGGTAACTCTGGGCGGCCGTCTGAAGCAGCCGCCAGTTGCCGCCGTGGGCCGCGATGACCTTCTCGCGGAGCGCGTCGGTCTCGCTGAGCCGGTTAAGCCGCTGGAGGCACTGGATGGCGCTGTTGAGGTCCGAGCCTACTAGCTTGGGGTCGTCGGCCTTGTCCGCGGCCAGCTTGGCGAGAATGTCGCAGGCTTCCTTCCAATTGCCCAGTTTCATCAGCTTGAGGGCCTTGGGGCGGTCCGCCTGACTGACAGGGGCGTCCTCGGCTATAACCGGGACAAGCGCCGAACCGAGCAGGATGGCTATCGACAGGCTCAACAGTACGATGCGTTTCATGGCTGGATGCTCCTTTGGATGTCTTGCGCGGCCGGGGCGGACACTCCGACATCGGCGGCGGGCACTGGTCGCGCCCGCATCATAGACGAATGGACGGCCGAGAGGTTCCAGGAAGATTCCGGAAAGATTCCGCCACCCGGCCGTCAGATGATATCATTAAATGATATGATTTGACAAACCCCGAACGTCGGGGAGAATTGTTCAATGGATGGACCGGCTGGCTTGCGCGGGGCCGGGGAGGCACGTCATCAGGGCGAGCGAGACGAGTTGAAACAGCAAGGAGACGCAACCCATGAGACACAATAGAGTAATCTGGCCGGCAGCGGTGCTGCTGGTCGCGGCGGGGATATTGGCCTCCGCGGCGGCGTGGGCGGCTGAGAGGGCCAGGCCGGTCCGGCGCGTCAGGCCCGGGGCGGTTACTCTCAAGCCCGGCCAGGCGGCGCCGGACGTGGCGCTATCCCCGCTGACGTTCAAGACAAACGAGAAGGGCGAAGAGGTCGGCACGATCGGCCAGGAGAAGGTCAAGCTGTCCGCCTACAAGGGCAAGGCGCCGATCATCATATTCTCCTCGAGCTATACGTGACCCCCCTTCCGCCGCTAGGTTCCGGCGGTGGAAGCCTTGTACAAGGCGTACAAGGGCAAGGCGCAGTTCTTTTTGGTCTACCTTCGCGAAGCGCACCCCAGCCGGGAAAAGGCCCGGGGCTCCGCGCCACAGGCCAAGGCCCGGAAAAAGAGGCCCGGCAACGTGGCCATCGCGCAAACCAAGACCATGACCGAGCGCGTAATCGCGGCCGACAAGTGCATGAAGGGACTAAAGCTGAAGATTCCGATCCTGCTGGACTCGATCGAGGGCGACTACATCAAGGCCTACACCGGCTTCCAGGCCGGCACGGTGGTGATCGACATTGACGGAAAAATCGCGCACTGGGTCCGCGGCGGGCCCTGGGGCTGTAAGCCGGCCGAGGCCGAGGCGGCGTTGAAGAAGCTCCTGGCATCCGGCGGGGCCGCCATCGCCGACAAATGGGCCGACGTTAAGATCCCGTCGGACAAGCCTGTAAAGCCCAAGAAGCAGCCGCCAACGGCGCAGTCGGCAGGCGCCGGCCCTGCAAAAGCAAAAACCAAGTAACAAGCACCAGAACTCAAACAAGGACAAAATCCAAAGCAACAATTTCCAAACGAGAGCCCCTTTGGCTGCACCGGTGAAAGCCCGCGATATCACCGGCAGGCAGGCTTGGCGCTTTTCACTCGATGAAGGCTCCAGGGGCCGAGCGGCGGATGGGGCTCAGAAATGGGCGTCAGCCGTTTGGGCCTTGGAGTTTTGCTGTTTGGCCCTTGCTTGAGTCTTGGTGCTTGTTATGTGGGATTTGCTGAACAAGTGAATATCCGCCGGTCAGAATGAAAGGACTCTCGTCTATGACACTCCGCATATCGTTGCTGGCGTTGACAATTCTCGCAATTGCGACCGCGACGTGGGCGGCCGGGCCGTCCACATCCAATGGCCTTGCCAGGCTCAAGGCAGTGCCCTTCACGGACGTGCAGATCCGCGACGAGTTCTGGGCCCCACGGATAGAGGCCAACCGCGCGAGCTCGCTGCCGCACATGTTCAAGTGGTGCCGCCAGACGGGGCGGTTCTCGAACTTCGCCAAAGCGGGCAAGCTGATGGAAGGCAAGTTCGAGGGCATCTACTTCAACGACTCGGACGTCTACAAGGTGCTCGAAGGGGCCAGCTACTCGCTCCAGACCCACCCGGACGCGAAGCTCGACAAGCAGACCGACGAGGTGATCGCCTGGATCGCCGCCGCCCAGCAGCCGGACGGCTACCTCAGTACTTTCCACACGCTCAAGGAGCCCGAGAAACGCTGGACGAATCTCGCCCACAAGCACGAGTTGTACTGCGCGGGGCACCTGTTCGAGGCGGCGGTGGCGCACTTCCGCGCCACGGGCAAGCGCACGCTGCTCGACGTGGCGATCCGCTTTGCGGACCATATCGAGGGGATATTCGGTCCCGAAAAGCGCCACGGCGTGCCAGGCCACGAGGAAATCGAACTGGGCCTGGTGAAGCTGAGCCAAGTTACCGGCGAGCGAAAGTATCTTGACCTCGCGAAGTTCTTCCTCGACATCCGCGGGCGGGTTTCCGAAAAGCGGCCGAAGATCTTCGGCCCTTACTGCCAGGACCACAAGCCGGTGACCGAACAGTCCGAGCCGACCGGCCATGCCGTGCGGGCCATGTACTTGTACGCCGGCATGGCGGACGTTGCGGCGGCGACGGGCGACCGGGCTTACATGAAGGCCCTGGGCCGGCTGTGGGTCAACACGGTCGAGCGGAAGATGTACATTACCGGCGCGATCGGCTCGACCCGCCGCGGCGAGGCGTTCGGCGCCAACTACCAGCTTCCCAACGACACCGCCTACGCAGAGACATGCGCGTCGATAGGCATGTGCCTGTGGAACTACCGCATGAACCTGCTGCACGCCGACGCCAAGTACGCCGACACGTTCGAGCGGACGGCCTACAACGGCATGCTGGCCGGGGTGGACCTCGGCGGCGAGAAGTTCTTCTACGTCAACCCGCTGGCGAGTAACGGTAAGCATCACCGCCAGGCCTTCTTCGGCTGCGCGTGCTGCCCGACAAATGCCGTGCGGTTCATCCCGTCCGTGCCGGGATATGTCTACGCCGTTGACGCCGATCGCGTGTACGTCAACCTCTACGCCGCGGGCGAGGGCAAGGCGACGGTCGGCGAGGGTAAGGTGACGCTGACGCAGAAGACTCGCTACCCATGGGACGGGGACGTGAAGATCACCATCGCCCCGGCCGGGGTCGAGACGTTCGACATCATGCTTCGCATCCCGGCCTGGTGCGCGCCCGAGGCGCCGAAAGACGCCCTCTACCAGAGCGAGCCCCTCCCGGCCGATCAGGCCGCCCCGACGATCAAGGTCAACGGCCAGGCCGTCGAAAAGGTCGAGATGGTCAAGGGCTACGCCCGCCTGCATCGGACGTGGAAGGCCGGCGACACCGTCGAGCTGCACATGCCCATGCCGATCCGCCGCGTCCGCGCCCATCCGAGCGTCGCCGACGACGCCGGACGCGTCGCCCTCCAGCGCGGACCCATCGTGTACTGCTTCGAGGGCGTCGACAACGGCGGCGCCGTCGATAAGTTCTACCTCCCGCCCGAGGCGCCGATGACAAGCGAGTTCCGAAAGGGCCTGCTCGGCGGCGTGACGGTCATCAAGGCTGGCGCCAAGACTATCCCATCCGGCAGCGACCCGGCCAAAGGCGTCGAGGTACTTGCAGTGCCCTACTACGCATGGGACCACAGAGATGCAGGCCCGATGGCCGTGTGGGTCCCCGAAGACGCCGAGGCCCCGGCGGCGGAGAAATGACCGGATTACCACAGAGGCACAGAGGCCCTGAGGTCAAAAGAAACCAGAAGAAGAATCGGAAGGGGATTACACAGATAGAAGCAGATATGAGCTTCATAATCTGTGTAATCCCTTAATCTGTGTAATCCCCTTCTAAGCTGTTTCTGTTTCTTCTTCTAACTCTCAGCGACTCTGCGACTCTGCGGTAATGCTTCTACATCTTCACGTCCGGATGCGTGAACCGCAGCGCGGCGTTGTCGTGGTAGGTCGCCACCTCCGTTACGATCGCGCCCTGCGGCCCGGCGAGCATCGAGTGCTTCTGCTCGGCCACCTCGAGCTTGACCACCTCGCCCGGCGTCGTCTTTGTCGCCTTGCGGGCGGCGGCGATCTTCCGGTGCGACGGCGGGATTCGAGCCTCGTCGCCCGGGTTCGGCGTGCCCACCGAGTATATCCACGCCATGCCGTGGCGGACCAGCCAGGCCTCCATCTTCGGCGCGACGCCCTCGATTTTCACGTGGCAGTGCTCGGGAATCATCTGGCCCGGCAGCAGCCAGATGTCGTGAAGCAGGTAATCGTCGCGCTTGTCGTTGGCGTAGAAGACCCCGGCCATGCCCACTTCCATGAACTTGCCCAGGCCGAAGTCCAGCGCCCAGAACTGGTCGGTCTTGAGCGACGGGAAGATCGGGAAACCGTGGAACTCCATCAGCGTGTAGTAGGCCTTCTTGGCGGCCTCGGCGTCGAACTTGCCGTCCTTGTAGAAGTCCTCGTTCTTCCATGCGGGCAGCCCGGCGGCCTTCTTGGCGGCCTGCGCCAAGTTGTCGCCCAGCAGCGGAATCGTTACCGCCGCCCCTGCCGCAATGCCCTTCAATACGCCGCGTCGCGTGATCTCACTCATTGCTCGTTCCTTTCATGATTGCCCGGCCCGGCCCGGCCTTGAGCCGGCCTGAATGTCCCCCGAGCATAACCGCATCCGGGGCTCCCATTCAATACGCTATTCGCCGACGGGTGAAAATCGTCTACCGGGTCTCGCCCCCGTGCGAGTAAACTATGGGCTTACGGCGGATGACGGACAATGGACAACGGACAAAAGACCTTCAAGGAATCCCTTTCAAAGGAGAAACACGATGATGTTCACGCGACGAACGTTCCTGGCCACGACCGCGGGCGGACTTGCCGGGTCGGTGCTGCTTAGGGATGTTTTTGCCAACGAGGGCGGCGACGGCGGCGGCGGGCTCAAGTACCGCATCGGCAGCAGGACCGGGTGCTACGGCAACAAGTACGATATCGCTAAGAGGGCCGGCATAGAGGGCGTGGAGCTCGGCGTGGGCGGCCCGGCCGACAAGCTGGAAATCGCCGACCCGGCGAAGATCGCCGAGGTCAAGAAAGAGACCAAGGCGGCCGGGCTCGTGGTTTGCAGCCTGTCGATGGACCTGCTGAACCGCAACCCGATGGCGACCGACCCCAAGGCGCCGGCCTGGATGGACCAGTGCATCGACGCGGCAAAGCAACTCGGGGCCGCGGGCATACTCGTGCCGTTCTTCGCCGATGGTAACCTGCTGACAAAAGGCAAGGAACTCAAGAAGAAGGAGGTCGATGCCCTCGTCTCTCGAATGAAGGAGGCGGCCCCCAAGGCCAAGGCCGCCGGCATCGTGCTCGGATTGGAGAACACCTGCTCGGGCAAGCAGAACCTGGAGATCATCGACCGCATCGGCTCGGACTCGGTGGGCTGCTACTACGACATCGGCAACTCGACCGGCGGCGGCTACGACGTCCCGGCCGAGATCCGCGCGCTCAAGGACCGGATCGTAATGTTCCACTTCAAGGACGGCCGCAACTACCTAGGCGAAGGCAAGGTCAGCCTCCCCCCCATCGCCGAGGCGATCAAGGCCATCAACTACAAAGGCTGGATCGTTCTGGAAACCTCCTGCCCAACCAAGAACCCCGAAGTAGACGCCGCAAAGAACGTGCAGATAATCCGCAAGGCGCTGGGGTAGCGGCGGTAGACGGTAGCCTGGAGCCGGCAGAGCCCTCCATAGCCTTGGCGAAGGAGGGTAGTCGGTAAAGCGGAAGCGTGAACACACGGTCCCGTCCCCGAGGCCTGCTCGCTTCAGCGGGCAGGGCTGTCGCAAGAGCCAAAGTCGCCCCGGCTACCGCACACACAGGCCCCGCGGTCACCACCACGGCCACCACCACCACCACCGCCGCCG
>JAUWQU010000051.1 GCA_030610965.1 Phycisphaerae bacterium | reverse complement strand
CATACGAAATCGAGTTCCCGTTCAAGGGCACGTGGCGTTTTGAGGGTCTCGAAGAGGAACTGCCGCTGACCACGCAGCCCGAGAGGATTCGCCAGGACTACCTGGCTTCCTTCAATGCCTACCTGGATGCACTTCGCCACGGCTGCGTGGGAAGCCACGTCGACTACACGGCCGTCGACACCTCCCGCCCGCTTGACGCGGTACTGAGTGAGTTCTTCTTCCGGCGCCAATCAACCTTGAACGGCCCATCAGCAGGAGCCCGTCTATGAGTTTCATGAGCCCATGGCTTCTGCTGGGGGCGCTCGGGATTGCGCTGCCGATTCTGGCGCACCTGCTCAACCGCTACCAGGTCAAGCGGACGGACTGGGCGGCGATGCAGTTCCTGAACCGGACGGTGCGTGTCCGCTCGAGACAGTTGCGGCTCAGGGATCTGCTGCTGCTTGCGCTCAGGTGTCTTGCACTCATCCTCGTGGTGTTGGCCATTGCCAGGCCCTCGATCAGCAAACCGGAAAGCGCGTTGGCTTCTGGATTGGGAGAGCGCCGCGCGGGCGTCATTATTGCTCTGGACGCCTCTTACAGCATGCAGCACAGCGACGGCACCCGCACCCGTTTCGAGCGAGCGATCGAGAAAGTTGAAGCGATCGCGGGGACGATCCGGCGGGGCGATCCGGTTTGCCTCGTTCTTCTGGCAGGTGAGCACAGGGTTGTCGCCCACAACACCGCGTTTGATCCCGAAGGTTTCGGCGAACTCCTTTCCCGGCAACGGCAGACGGCGGAATCCCTGGACCTGGACAGCGTTCCCAAGCGGCTCAAGGAGCTGGCAGACGGCATGGAGGCCCCGCAGAAAGAGGTCCACATCGTCACAGACCTGCAGGAACAGGACTGGCGGCAGCCGTCCCTATGGCTTCGTGACTCCTTTGAAGATCTGGCCCGCAGCGCATCTGTCTTTGTTGTTCCGATCGAGGGCGAGCCCGAGAACCTGGCGATTACCGAACTTGAACTGGTGTCCGGCGTACTTCGCAAAGGCACCGTTGCGCGTTATCGTGCGACCGTACGCAACGCGGGATTAACGGTGGCCCGGGACGTCAGGGTCAGCGGCCTGGTCAATAGCATCAGCGTGGACGTCAAAACCATCCCCTCGATTGCTCCGGGAACTTCTGAGACGGTCTCCCTTTTCATTCCTTTCCGCGATCCCGGACCTGTGCGCATCACGGCAGAGCTTGGCGAAGACGCGCTGTTGGTGGACAACTTGCGTCGGGCCGTAGTCGTGATCCGCGACCGGGTATCCGTCCTTTGCGTTGACGGTTCCCCGGGTGGAGGTGACAGCTCGGGGGGATTGATCGCCGCCGCTTTGCACGCACGCGGCAACGCCAGGGGACAGGATGATCTCGAAGTCCAGACGGTCTCGTGGATCGACCTCCCTTCGCAGGATTTGAAAAACTTTGATGTTGTGATTATCGCTGATGTTCCCGACATCACCGTTGAGCAGGCGCGCGCGTTTGAGGAATATGTCAGGGCAGGGAAGGGCTTGATCTGGTTTGCCGGCGACTATGTGAAGGCGGATGTCTGGAACGAACGGTCGGCGCTGGAGAAGACCCCGCTGCTTCCGGCCGTGATCGGGGAGACGATGGGTACCAGTGACGCGATGGGTGTGGGGTGTCCGCTGGACCCGACGATATCGGATCACCCGGTCTGCCGTCCGCTCTTGTCTCTCCCGGAGGACCTGCTCAGCGAGACCCGTTTTCACAGGCTGTTGCGGGTAAAGCCCTCCGCGACCAGCCTGAAGGTGCTGTCCCTTGCGGGCAGCGATACGCCGGTGCTCCTCGAGCACGCCATGGGCCGTGGCCACGTCTTCATGTTCACGACCTCCGCCGGTCCCGCCTGGAACAACATGGCGGTTACGCCTGTTTTTCCCATGCTCCTGCAGCAGATGGTGACTTATCTGACCGCGCGTGAGTTTGAGACGCCGCGGCTGGTCGGCGATTCGCTGTCCCTTTCCTATGTGGATCAGCCTGACGCCACGGATGCTGTCTTTGACACCCCGTCGGGAGACACGTTCAGGGTTCCCGTCCGAGAGTACCGAAACCAATACGTGGCGGTGCTCGAGACGGCCCGGGAAGCCGGTTTCTACCTGGCCCGTGTGAGCCTGCAGGCCGCGGGTCTGCCGGTCGCGGTCAATGTCGACACGCGGGAATCGACCGTGAAATGCCTGTCGATTCCCGATGCGGCCCGCAGCCTGGACGGCACAGGCGTGCGGGTAATACGTTCTGAGTCGGACCTGCTTGCAGGCATCGAAGAAACCCGAACAACACGATCCCTTTGGTTTGCCTTGATTCTGGCGGGGCTTGCGTTTCTGGTTGTCGAGGGGCTTCTTGCTGAGTGGTTGTTCAAGCGAGCGCCGGGTCCGAAGGAGGATGTTTAGATGAGTGGCTGGCCAGTTCAAGCCCTGTGGAGCGCCGGCGTGCGGCGCGACGGAACAACTTTGGGCGCCTATACAAAACCGGGAAGGGCCGATCATGAATAATATCCGAATCGAACAACTGATGTGGGGGCGGCCCGCATCGCTCGGCGTAATCCTGGCGGCATTGGCGGCTGTCGTGATCCTGGCTGTTTTCCTCTACCGGCGACGGCGGGGCCTTCCGAAGCGCATACAGATCGGGTTGCTGACGGCCAGGCTGGTTCTTCTGGGCCTGATCGTGGTCCTACTGTTTGAGCCGACCGCGGTCGTCGAGCGCTGCCGCGCGGTGAAGCGTCGTCTGGCGGTCCTTATCGACGTGTCCGAGAGCATGTCGATCCGGGACCAGCGCAAGAGGCCCGCCGACGCTGTGGACGCGGCAGTGGCCCTCGGCATGCTTTCGCAGTCTCAAGCCGGCGATGTGCAGCGGGCCGCAGCATCGCTCGGCGCCAAGCGACGCGAAGCCATAGCCGCGGCATCCCGGATCGACCTCGCACGGAACCTGGTCTTCAAGTCGGCACGCCCGGTATTCGAGGAACTGGGCAAGGATCTGGATGTTGACTACTACACGTTCGGCAAAACGGTTCGATTGCTCGGCGAGGCCGAAGCCCAGATTACCAACGCCCTGACCGAGCTTTCGCCCGGGGAAACAGGGACGTCCATTGCCGATTCGCTCGAGGCGGTCGCAAGCTCCAGCCGCGGCGTGCCGCTGGCGGGAATCGTGCTGCTTTCGGACGGGCTGGACACCTCTTCCCGGCGCGCGGGATCAGTGCTGCATGACCTGGGCATCCGCGGTGTGCCGGTTTACCCGGTGCCGATGGGGCTTGCCGACCCCGACGACGTGTCCATCCGCAACATCGTCATGCAGGAAGTCGCGTTTTCCGGCGACAAAGTCCCGGTACGCGTGCAGATCCGCTCCAGGGGTTATGAAAAGCGCCGAGCTTCCATCTCGGTACGCCTCAACGGGCGCCGTGTGGCGCAGAACAGCGTCAGGCTTGCCGGCGGCCTGCAGTTCGAGGATATCTTCTTTAACGTGGACGTTCACGAGAAAGGCGCCGCGCAGGTCGAAATCGCCATCGAGCCCTTCGCCGACGAGGCGACCGCGGAAAACAACCGGGTCCAACGCAGCGTACGGGTTGTCAACGAGAAGATCAATGTGCTCTGCATCGAGGGCAGCACCCGCTGGGAGTATCGGTATCTGCGCGCTATGCTCAAGCGTGACCCGCGGATCAGCGCAACATTCATCGCGACGCGCTCGGGGCCCGAGATCGCGCGCAATTCGTCCGAGTACATCGCGCGCTTTCCGGAGCGACGTGAGGATGCCTACAAGTACGATCTCGTCATCCTCGGCGATGTGGACTCGGAGTTCTTCAGCGCAGATGAGTATCTCAGGCTCGAGGAGCTGGTACGGGAGCGCGGCGGATCGCTTCTGATGCTGTGCGGTGCGCGCTTCGCGCCGTCCAGTTACACGGGGACGCCCGTGCAGAAGATGCTTCCCGTCACATTTGATCCTGACGGCGAATGGGACTTTGTGGATGACGCAGTCTATCCGGCGCTGACTCCCGAGGGAAGAAGCAGCCTGGTCATGACCCTGGAGCACGACCGGGAAGAGAACGACAACGTGTGGAGCCGTGTGGCGCCGCTGGTCCGCGTCCCCCCCCTGCTCGAAGCGCGTCCCGGTGCCACCGTGCTCATGACGCTCTCCGACGCCCGCTCCCGTGTGGACCCGTATCCGCTGGTCGCGTGGCAGCGTTACGGAACAGGCAAATGCATGCTCATGGGTACGGACCGCATGTGGCTGCTGCGCTTCAAGACGGGCGACAAGTATCACTGGCGGGTCTGGTCGCAGTGCATCCAGTTCCTGACGCTTTCGCGCCTGATGGGTGAACACAAGCGGATCCGCCTGGAAACGGACCGTACGATCTACCCCGTGGGCGGGCAGGCGCAGCTCTACGCCCATCTGCTCGACGACCACTTCGAGCCGATCATGCAGTCCGGGTTTGAAGTCACGGTGACTCCGCTGGACGTGCCGGATGCCCGACCGCAGAGCGTGACGCTGCGGCCGGACGCGGGGAGCCCGGGGCTTTACGAGGGGTTCTTCTCGCCGACGAGTGCGGGGCGCTACCGCGTGGAGTCAAACGCCGGCGACCGCGCGATTTCCAACACGACCGAGTTCCAGGTTTCCGATGTCGAGCCGGAGATGGCCGACACGGACATGCAGATCGACAGGCTGCGCAGGATCGCGGAGCTGTCCGGCGGGAAGTGCCTCGGCATGCTTGAGATCAAGGATCTCCCCTCCCTGCTCAATCTGGAGCGACACGAGGAAACCTACGCGACCGAGATCCCGCTGTGGGATAACGGCTGGATCGTTTTCCTGCTGGTCGCGCTGATGGGAACCGAATGGATTGTGAGAAGGAGGTATGATCTGCCGTGACAAGGATTGCACCGGTTACCCATCATGGCCAATAATCGAAAAGAGAATCCATGAGCGTGCTACACAAGACACATCTGGAATCGCGAGTAAAGGCCGTTTGGCGCCGTGAGCAGCAGCTGCGCTATACCGAAGGCACGCTTGCGTTCGTGCGCTGGGGGCTGGTGCTGTTCCTTGCCGGTGGCTTCATGGACTGGATGATCAGCAGATGGTTCTTTGCCGATGTGCCGGCGGCTGGTCGATCCGCCCTTCTCCTGGTTGTGCTGGGTGTTCCGCTTTACAAAGCCTGGCGCGCAGGCTGGAAATCTATCCGCCCGTTCAATGCTACGCATGCGGCACTTCAGATTGAAACGCAGAAAGGTGGGATGGAGAGCCTGCTTGTCACGGGCATACAGCTTCAGAAACAAAGGGCCTTGTCAGGCTTGCCGGGTACCGTGACGAAGTCTCTGATACCCGGTGTATCCGACGTGCTGTGTGACTTGACCTGCCGGAAGGCAGAGGAATCTGCGGGTGAGATCGATCCGAAAGATGCCGTCTGTTTCCAGTCGCTGCGTCGCCCGGTAATGATCGCGCTGATCGTGGCCCTGTTCTTCGGTGTTCTAGCAGTTACCAACGGCCCTTTGCTGATCGCGGGTCTGGGCCGGATCTTTGCGCCGTGGCTTGCCATCACCTATCCGACGCGCACCCGGTTGGAAATGGTGAAAACCGATCTCGTCGTGCAGGAAGGCAAGCCGGTCCGGATCGCTGCACGCGTTCTCGGTGTCGTGCCGCGCGAGGCGAAGATTGCGCTGCGCACCGGCAGGAGCAGGCCGCGCGTTCGCAACCTTCCCGTCGTGAACGGCCGGTGCGAGTACCTGATAGAAACCGCCTACCGTGGATTCGAGTATCGCCTGACGGCAGGTGACGCGCGCGGTCCATGGCACACGGTTGAAGTCGTCAGCATACCGAATATCGAGCATGCCGAAGTGCGACTTGAGTTCCCCGAGTATACGAAGCGACCGCCCGAAACCGTGGAGTCACTGACGATCACCGTTCCCGAAACGACTCGGATCAAGTGGACGCTCTCGCTCGACCGGGCGGTGCGCGAGGCAACCGTCACTTTTGCCGGTCAGGAATCGGCGCCGCTGGACATCAGCGAGGATGGGCGTACGGTGCGGTTTGAGCAGGTGGCGACCGAATCCCGGGCATACGGCTTCTCCTGGGTGGAACGCGAGCATGGATTCGTATTCACCAGCCCGAATAACTACCTGCAGGTGGCGCCGGACCGCCCCCCGCGTGTCGAGCTGACGTTGCCCGACCGCAATGTCTACGCGACACTGGGCCGGAAGCTGGATCTCGCCTTCCGCGGACGCGACGATCACGGTGTCGCCGAGTCCGTTGTGTGTTACCGCGTCGACAAGACCGAGGAAGAGAAGGTCCGTTTCACGCCCGCGAAGCCCATTGACGGAACCGAGCAGGTGATCGACTGGGATTACCGCTCCGTCCTGCCGCACCTAACGGTCGGGCAGACGGTGACCTTTGTGGTGGAATTGGCCGACAGCTATCCTGGCGAAGAGGGGCCGCATCGTGTTCGCTCGGAAGCGCGGCGCATGCAGTTCATGTCGATGGAGGACTATCTGGCGCAGGTCGAGAAGCAGAAGAAGCGCCTGCTGTCGCGGCTCCGGACGCTCTACAGGGAAGAGCGTAAAGTACATGAGGTCGTGCTGCGGCTTGATCGTTCCGATCCGGTCTTCGTGCAGAGTTGCCAGCTCGAGGCGGTTCGACAGGACATGATGCGGGATCGTCTGAACAATCTGGCGGGCGAGATGTTGCACCTGACGCAAGACCTGGCGGCGAACGGCGTGACGAATCAATCGGTGACGGCGTCCCTGGTTCAACTGCGGGCCGATCTGCTTAGGATCTCGGCGCAGCATGTTGCCGAGGCCGCCAATGCGCTCAGGGCATTGGCGAGTGAGTCGAACGGAACGGGCGGGGGTAACGGTGCCGCGAAGGACCATGCGGAGCACATGGTGAACAGCTCCGCGCGCGAGCTTGGCCTGCTGGTCCTGCACCTTGGTTTCGAGGACGCCGCCGAAGTGATGGCCCGCGAAATGCACGCGGCCGCCCAAACGCAGGCCTCGCTGCGGTTGCAGACGATCGTCCGGGGCACCAGAGACCCCGTCACGGTGCCCGGTGAACCCGGGGGCGACACGGCTCGATTGGCGAAAGCCCAGGAACGCCTCGGGAAATGGCTCTCCCGCCTGTATGCGGCCAGTCCGAAGGGCAAGGAAAGCACCATCGATGACGCGCTGATCGAGTTCACGCTGACGCGCCTGGTGAAGCGGCTGATCAACGGCGGCGTCGATATGCGGCTGCAGAAGGCGGCCGGGCTGATTCGCGAGGGGGGATCGGTTGAGGCCGCAAAGCTCCAGTCGGGAGTGATCGCGGCGCTGCTCGAGGCGGAGTTCCGGCTGCTTGTGGGCGCGGAGCGCGAGGCCCTGGCCAAGGCCATGGACCTGTTCGTGTCGCAGCAGGGCCGCCAGGAGACGCTGCGACTCGAGATCGCGGCGCTTGACGCGGAGACGTTCCGGCAGCGGCGCGCCGAACTGGTCGGGGCGCAGGCCGCCCTGCACAGGAACCTGCAGCTGCTCCTGATGCCGGCGGTTCCCGCGCGTCGTACGCGTCTGTTTGATGATGTCTTTCCCTCTGCGCCAGCGGTCGTTGACCTGCTCGCCGCGGCCGATGACGCCATGGCGAAGGCCGCTTCGCATATCGAGGCCGGCGAGCGTGATGCGGCCGGGAAAGCGCAGCAGAAGGCGCAAGCCGCCTTCGCATCGCTGGTGGACATCGGGAAGAAACGAATCGTGGCGATGACCCAAGCGGTCAGGATCAAACGGCAGACCTACAACGCCCGTCAGACCGACGAGCGGCTCGCCCGGTTAGGCGAGCGTCAGCTCAGTCTCCTGGAAAAGACGGATGGCGCGGCGGCCGACGGTGCCGCGTCCGCGTACCTGGCCGACCAGGAGGAGTCGCTGGCCGACGCCGTCGAGGACCTTCGGATTGAGCTTGCCGACAGTATCAGCAGCGCCGTGTCGCCGTCAGAACACTCGCTTTCGCTGCCGGCGCGGATCGCGGAGGCCGTGCAGTCCATGCGGAAAGCCGTGCCGTTGCTGAAGGACAACAAGCCCGGCAAGGCCACCGGATACCAGAAGGCGGCCATTGCGGCGTTGACCGGCGCCCAGGAATTGCTTGCGGAACACGGACTGAATGTCAAGACCTATGCGGGCATGGTGGCCAATACGAGGAGCGCCGAGCTTCCGAGCCCCTATGTGCGCGAGATCGAAGAAGAACAGCGCGATATGCTCGCCGTAACGCGCAAGGCCAGGCCGGACGACATGCCGGCCCTGGCGCTGCCCCAGAAGAACCTGATTCACGCCGTGAACGCGACTCTCGTCGCCCTCGACCCGGTCGCCCACCTGGTCAAGTCCGATCTGGTGATGCTCTTTGCCAAGCAGGACATGGACTCCGCGGCAATGGCACTCGTGGATAAGGACGCCGACGAAGCGTTGGACGCCCAGACGTTCCTTCTTGAGACACTCGGGAAGCTGCGCGGCCGGCTTAGCACCGTGGTTCCACTGTACCGGTACCAGCTGGAGGTCGTTGAAGCCCTGCACGAGACCCTGCAGGAGGGCATCCTTGTTCGCGAGGCCCAGCGCAGGCTCCGCGAGCAGGCATCCGCGGAAGCAGCAGAGCCCGCCCTTCTTGGCAAGGAGCAGGGCGCGCTGAAAGCGAGGGTGGAAGCCTACGGCACGTTGATCAACGAGATCACGGGCCTGGGGATCTTTGTCAGTTCCGCGGCGCACATGGCTGAAGCGGAAGACCGGCTGAAGAGCGGCGACTCGGGCGCGGCCGCGCAGGCGATGGCGCAGGCGGAACAGGCACTCAAGGCCGACACGGGCACGTTGTTGAAGCTGATGAAGCATCTGCACCTTCTTCTCGTCGATCCGCGGTGGCCGGGTTTCGTCCCCCCGAAAGAAGTGGTGCTTGCGCGGGAGGTGCTGGGGATGGCGGCGCAGCAGAAGCACGTGTATCGCGAGAGCTACGCCGCAGAAGCGAATAAGATCCCCGGCTATGAAGCGAAGCTGCGCGAGTCCGAGAAAGCCTGCGGCCCGTTCATCGAGCGCGCAAAGGAGCACAAGAATCCCGTGGTGAAAAGCAAGCGCAAGGTCGAAACGCCGGAACCAATACCGCCGGCGAATCTGCATCTGAAACTTGTAGATGCGAAAGATCATCTTCGCAAAGCCGCGGCAAGCGCGAAGGTGTCGGACCGAGCGAAAGCGCTCGCGAGCCAGAAGAAAGCGGCCGAGAGCCTGCGACACTTCATCTGCGAGTATGCGTTGAAATTCGCGGTCGTGGCGCCCCCGCTCGGTGATGATGAGACTCCATCCGATGTGTACGTGGAGAAGGAGGACATAATGCAGTTGTTCGCGCGGGGCGTCCTAACCGGGAAGCGGCCACCGGACGGCAAGCTCGAATGGGAGGTGCTGGGCAAACGTGATCGCGCCGCACTCAACGAGAACTTCGCCCGCGAGTTGCCGCTGGAATACCGGGCGATTCTGAAGGACTATTACGAAAGGTTGGCGAAATGAAAGGGCCAAGGGTCGAGGGTCGAGGGTCGAGGGGAAGATCGACAGCAATCGACAACAATCGATTCCTGCCGAGCGTCGCCGTGATCATGGCCTGCCTCTTGGCAACCGCGCTTGTGCTGGCAGCGCAGCCGCCCGACGCCCCCGAGTTGACGGACAAGGGGTCGAGGGATTTGCCTGAGACACAGCCGGACGACGGTCCACCCCCCACTCCATCGGCCTCGGCCGACCGCGCGCCGGAGCTGACGGCGAAGGCGTCGCAGGCGATTGACAAGGGGCTGAAGTACCTGCTGGCCAACCAGCGCGCCGACGGCTCGTGGGCAAGCAGCGAATCCGGCGATCGCGCCGTCGCGATCACGTCCCTGGCCCTGATGGCCTTCATGTCCAAGGCCGAGTTCCCCGGCTACGGGCCGAACGGCGACGCCCTGAACCGCGCGAAGGACTGGCTCCTCGCGCGGGCGAAAGAGGCGCCGGACGGATACCTGGGTTCCACGATGTACGAGCATGGGCTGGCCATCCTGGCCCTCACCGAGATGTGGGGGATGACGCGGGACCTGAAGGACGACGACGACGCCATGCAAAAGGCCATCAAGGCCGGGGTCGAGGTGATCATCCGGTCGCAGAGCGCCGGCGGCGGCTGGCGCTACCAGCCGACGCCGAGCGCCGGGCATGACACGTCGGTGACGGTGATGGTGTTCATCGCCCTGGCCTCCGCGCGCCAGGCGGGCGTCGTGGTGCCGAACGTGACGATTGCCAAGGTCGTCAACTACTTTGAATCGGCGACAAGCCAGAAGACCGGCGGATTCAATTACATCCCCACCGGGAACTCTGCGAATGACTCGATCGCCTGCACCGGCGGTGGAGCCTACGCCGCGCAACTGGCCGGGGCACGCGATTCCGAGATGGTGAATTCGGCGCT
>JAUWQU010000260.1 GCA_030610965.1 Phycisphaerae bacterium | reverse complement strand
TGCACCGGCTCGGCTAACTCAACGGCGAAGCTCTCGGGGCCCGTGAGCGTAACCCGCCCGGCCACGCCGCGATGGTTGTAGCGCATCTGCACGGTCGCGGCGAACTCGCTCGGCACGTCGGCGTGCCAGGTGGCATCACTGGCGGTCAGCGAGGTACCCAACGTCTGCTCGCGCGGGCCGATGGTCACGCGGGCCGTGGCGGGGTCGATGCCCGTGACGTACATAGGCACGCCGGCCGCGACGCCAAGCCCGCGCCGCTGGCCGATGGTGTAGCGGGCGTAGCCGGCGTGCGTGCCGAGCACGCGCCCGTCTGAATCCACGATATCGCCCGGCCGAAGCGCATCCGGGCAGCGCCGCCGAACCAGCGCCACGTAATCGTCGTCCGGCACGAAGCATATCTCCTGGCTGTCGGGCTTGTCATGCACGTTGAGCCCAAGAGCGAGGGCGCGCGAGCGGACGAGGTCCTTGTCGTCGATCTCGCCGACCGGCAGCAGTATCCGCCCCAGCCGCGCCCGCGGTATGCCGAACAGGGCGTAGGACTGGTCCTTGCCCCACGCGCGCCCGCGAGCGATGGCCGAGGCGCCGCCCGCACCCCGCACGATCCTCGCGTGATGGCCCGTCGCGATGTAGCGGATGCCGAGCGAGTCCGCACGGCCCATAAGCCGGCCGAACTTGACCTGCCGGTTGCAGTGGATGCACGGGTTGGGCGTTCGCCCGCGGGCGTACTCGGCCACGAAGTTGTCGATGATCGACTCGAACGCCTCGGCGTAGTCGAGCACGAACAGGTCGATCCCGAGCGTCTGAGCCACGCGGCGCGCGTCGGCGGCGTCGGTCGGCGAGCAGCAGCCCTGAGACCCCGCCTCCCCTGGCCCGGCCGCGCCAAGGCACATACACACGCCCGTGACCTCGTAGCCCGCCTCCAGCAGCACGCTGGCGGCCACGGACGAATCCACCCCGCCGCTCATCGCGACGATCACCTTTTCCTTCTTCGAGGACATTGGGACCATTGTAACGAAGAAACGCCCCCCGTTGCAGGTCTCTTGACCCTGACGGGTGGGTCATTCCGAAGCCCAGGGATAGCAATCCCTGGGTGTGGAGCAATCCCTGGGTGGAGTCCGAGCGCCCGCGACAGGTGTTCCATGAAGTGTGCCCATCTTCGACATCACGGGTGCCTTCTGATACAACAAGGCGACACGCAACGCCTAATACAAAAGACACAAAGGACACCACCATGACCGCACAACACTTGCTGCCTGCCGCGATCGGCTTGGTTATATTGGCCCTCGCGGCCCTGAACTGCCGGGCCGCCGACGCCAACGGCCTGACCAACCCCTTCTTCGCCCAGGACACCGGCCTGCGGGACGGGAAGAACAAGACGCCGGAAGCACGGGCCGAGACGTTGGCGATTCTCGGCTTTGCCGGCTCGGACATCTCGGGCAATAATGGCGTCGATGAGATGGCCAAGGCCTACGACGCCAAGGGCGTCCGGCTGTTCGCCACGTACAACTGGCTGCCTGCCGACCCGAACTGGCAGCCCGACGAGGGCATCAAGCAGGCCATCAAGACCCTCAAGGGCCGCGACGGGTGGATCTGGGTGGCGATGTCTAACAAGAAGTACAAGAACTCCGACCCCGCCGGCGACGACGACGCACTGCCGATGCTCCGACGCCTGGCCGACCTAGCCGGGGCTGACGGCGTGCGAGTGGCCCTCTACCCGCATGCCAACGCCTGGGTCGAACGGGCCGAGGACACCATCCGTCTGGCACGCAAGGCCAAGCGAGACAATGTCGGCGGGACGTTCAACCTGTGCCATTTCCTCGAGGTGGACGGCGACACCGCGAAACTGCCCAAGCTGATCAAGGAGTCGATGGACAAGCTCTTCGTCGTAACCATCAACGGCACCGACGCCGACGCCGAGGGCTGGCGCAGGCTGATCCAGCCGCTCGGCCGGGGCACGTTCGACATGGACCGCTTCCTCCGCACCCTCCGCGACGCCGGCTACAAAGGCCCCATCGGCCTGCAGAGCTACGGCATCAGGGGCGATAGCAGGGCCAATCTGGGCGAGTCGATCTCGGCCTGGAACTCCCTGAAGGTGCAGGTTGCCTACCCGCGGACGGACCTTGTCGGCGAGGACCTGTCGGCCTTTCGCCAGCCCGCCGGCGACTGGCTGATAGCCGGGGATACCATGCTCGATCCCAACAACGACAAGCGCCTCGCCTGGAAGCCGGGCCGTGGCGAGGCCGTCAATGGCGAGAAGGGGCGGACCAAGCACCTTGTCACTAATGCCCAGCACGGCGACTGCCGGGCGCACGTCGAGTTCATGGTGCCCAAGGGCTCGAACTCCGGCGTCTACTTCCAGGGCCGCTACGAGATACAGGTCTTGGACAGTTGGGGCGTAAAGGACCCGAAACAAGGCGATTGCGGTGGGATATACCAGCGTTGGAAGGACAACAAG
This sequence comes from Phycisphaerae bacterium, assembly GCA_030610965.1. GTDB lineage: Bacteria > Planctomycetota > Phycisphaerae > SM23-33 > SM23-33 > JAUWQU01. The sequence goes on along the minus strand of JAUWQU010000260.1, from coordinate 3,637 downwards.
GGCTACGAGGGCAGGCCGCCGCGAGTGAACGCATCGCTGGAGCCGGGCCAGTGGCAGACGTTCGACGTATGGTTCCGCGCCCCGCGGTTCGACAAGTCGGGCAAGAAGACGGCCGACGCCTGCTTCGTGAAGGTCATTCACAACGGCCAGGTCGTCCACGAAAACCAGCCGGTCACCGGCCCGACGAGGGCGGCCATGTTCAACGACGAGAAGCCGCTGGGCCCGATCATGTTCCAGGGCGACCACGGCCCCGTGGCCTACCGCCGCTGCTGGATCGTCATGGGCGACATCCCGGCGCCTTGCGGCCCGTCGCCGGCCGGGCCGCCGGCCAAGCGGGCAAAGTCCACCAAGGGCAAGTGGTCGGCATTTCTTCTTGGCGGATCATAACACATTCTACAACCATCAATTGATAGCGTATGAGGCTTCAGGGGGAAGGCTTCAGACTTCAGGCTTCAGACTTCAGGAAAAACGGCGGGGCCGCACATCAGACATCAAGGGTCAGCAGAAACTGAGGATCGCAGTGGTCGTATAAGGCCGTTGATTACACGGTCCAAGCACGGGCCAGGAAAAAGGAATCCGAAAACAGGCTTCAGACTTCAGGAGAAGAAGCAGTGGCTGGCAGTCGCGAAGCTCCCGCCGTTTTTGCTGCGCCTGAAGCCTGAAGCCTGAAGCCTGAAGTCTCTGTCTCGCGGGGCATTGTGTGCGTCGGCCGCGCAAAGGCCAGGCCGCCAGAAGAGAAGGTCGGTCACAGGGCGAGTGATTTGCGTTTTGGGCATTGCGGACCGGACCCACAAGCGGTAGAATACCGGTCTTTGCCACAAGGAAATATCGCACAAGACATACAAGGAGCCCGACATGGGACACCGTAGAGAACGGCTTGATAACCGGCTGGAAAAGCAGAAGCTCACGCGGGAGAAGAACTCCCTGGTCAAGGCCAAGGAGCAAGTCCGCCGCGAGGCGCGCTTCGCCGCCCGCGACGAGCGTCGCAAGGCCAAGTAAGCCCCCGGCCGTCATCCGACACCTGCACATAACAGCGCGGCGCCCCAGCCCGAGAGGACCGAGGCGCCGCCGCTGTTTTTTGTTGCGCGGTAATCTACGGCCAGAAGGCCGCGAATATGATGACTATCCACATGACCACGCCGATGCCGAACTTGAAGGCCACGGCCATCAGTCGCCCCGCGCCCGCGCCGACGCCCACGCGGGCCGAGTGACCCGCCGGCCCGCCGGCCATCAACTCCAGCAGGATGGCCCCGCCGGCGGCGCCCGCGCACGCGCCGATCAACGAGCCGAACAGCGGCACGGGAATGACGAACGTGCCCACGATCGCACCCAGCACGCCGCCGACAAAGGCGCCGAAGCTCCCCCACCGGCTGGACCCCGCGCGCCTGGCCCCCGCCGACGAGGCGAACGCCTCCAGCAACTCGCCCACGCCCGCCAGCGCCAACAGCGCCGCCAGCGTCCACTGGCTTATCATGCCATTGTCCCACTGAAGCCAGGCCACCAGCGTAGCCGCCGCCAGCATCAGCCAGGTGCCCGGCAGAGTCAGCAGGATCGTCAGCAGGCAAACGAAGCTCACCGCGATCAGCAGGATGGCCCAGAGTATCGTCATGGTCTAAGTGAGTTGTCGAACGAGCCGGCGGGTTCTTTCATCAAATCTGTTTTTGGGGCCTCTGTGGCTCTGCGCCTCTGTGGTAATCCTCTTTGGCCGCGCCGGACCCGCGAATAACGGGCGTCGGCATCATCATATCCGGCAACCGCCCTCACTGAAACACGGGGTACGATGTTACCTTCCCGGCCGGCTGTTCGAAACATGGCCGCTTGACAGCAACGAAAACGCGCGGCGAGCGTTATACTTTGGGGTGCCCAAACGCTGACGCTGTCGGCGGCGGGGCCGCGAACACCGTACACTTTGATCAGGAGAAACTGAAAGCATGTCAAAGCGAAATATCATTAGCGCCTGGTTGATCGCCGCAATCCTGGTAATCGGGGCATCGGCCGGCACGTACGCCATTGCCGCACCGGCGAGAGCAAAGCCTGCCGCGAAAAAGACGCCCCGCCCCAAGCCGTACAAAGGGATCGCCATTAAGTTCATTACCAAGATCGCCGAGGGCCAGACCGATCTCGCCATCAAGGGCGCAAAGGCGAAGCTGGTCGAGATGCCCGGCGACCTCGAATCGCTCTACAGCCTGGCCGTCGCGTACTCGGTGCTCAAGCAGCCCGACAAGGCAATGGAATACGTCAAACAGGCCGTCGACGAAGGGCTGCCATTCGCGCGGTTCTACGCCGGGCCGCGAAACCTGCTTGCCCCGCTGACCGCGAGCAAGGCCTTTCGCGACTTCGCGGCCAGCCGACCCGTCGGCCTCGTCCACGGGCCCATGCTGGGGTCCATGACCGACACCAGCGTGAAAGTCTGGGTTCGCTGCGCCGCCGAGATGCCCGTGCAGGTCCTGGCGGCCACAAACGCGAACATGAGCGGCGCCGTCAAATCTCCTGTGGTCAAGACCCAGGCGTCGGCGGACTTCACAGCCGTGGCCGAACTGACCGGCCTCAAGGCCGACACGACGTACCATTACAAGCTCCTCATCGACGGCAAGCCGGTGAAGATCGACCCGGCGCCGACGTTCCGCACGTTCCCGGCCGGGGGATCCAAAGCGAAGTTCCAGGTCGTTTTCGGCGGCGGGGCAGGCTACACACCCGCGTATGAGCGGATGTGGAACACCCTCGACAAGCACCGCCCGCTGGCCTACCTGGCCATGGGCGACAACGTTTACATCGATCGACCCAAGGTCCCCGAGGCGCAACAATACTGCTACTACCGCCGCCAGAGCCGCCCGGAGTACAGGCGATTCGTTTCCCGCACGCCCGTCTTCTCGATCTGGGACGACCACGACTTCGGCACGAACGACTGCATCGGCTCTGCCGGCATCGACGATATTCCGTGGAAGATCCCCGTCTGGAACGTCTTCAAGAACAACTTCGCCAACCCGTCGTACGGCGGCGGCCCCAGGCAGCCCGGCATCTGGTACGACTTCGCCATCAACGGCGTTCACTTCATCATGCTGGACTGCCGCTACTACCGCACCAGCCCCAAGCTGCCCTCGCCGACCATGATCGGCCCGGCCCAGAAGAAGTGGCTGCTGGCGGCGCTCAAGGCTTCGAAGGCCTCCGGCGCGACGTTCACCGTGCTGGCCTCGTCCGTGCCGTGGTCGCCGGGCACCAAGGGCGGCAGCAAGGACACGTGGGACGGCTTTCCGGAAGAGCGCGAGGAGATATTCTCGTTCATCCAGGAAAACCGCATCGAGGGCGTGTTCCTGATCTCCGCGGACCGTCACCGCTCCGACGCCTACAAGAACGACCGGCCCGGGGGCTATCCGCTGTACGAGGCCAGCAGCTCGAAGCTCACCAACGTCCACACGCACGGGCTCATCAAGACGGCCCTGTTCGGCTACAACTCCAAGTGCTCGTTCGGCCTGCTGACCTTCGACGCGACGACGGCCGATGCGGAACTGACGTACGACGTGTACAACATAGACGACGAGAAGATCCACACGCTCAAGGTCAAGCGAAGCGAGCTTTCGTTCAAGTAGCCTCCGCCGCCGGAGCCGGCCGAAGCCAACGGAAGAAGAAACATCAGATG
>JAUWQU010000126.1 GCA_030610965.1 Phycisphaerae bacterium | reverse complement strand
GGCGCCGACACCGCTGGACGGGAAGTACCCGCCCGTGACCCGGTCACACCGTGTCAACCGCTTTCGGTGTTCTAAACTATCGAAGCCTCATCAAGGGTTCACTCGCGTTCGCCCGTCCAGCCTTCTCCTTGCCCTGCCTAGCCTGCGGTTGGCTTCCGCTTCGGGCGTTGACCCTCGCTTCACACCCCGCCGTTACCAGCGACGCATGGAGAGCCGGAGACAGTCCTGAACACGAAATCGACAGCCCTTTCGGGCTGCACTCAACTATGCGATAGCACCATCGCACCTGCACTGTTTATAGCTGAGTTGGGGCTCGAATTAAGCACTTGGCCGCCAGAATCGTGCCGAGTTCCCGGCGGGTGATACGCAGATTGATTATGGCGTGCTTCATCGGCATGATTATCTCCTTGGAGAGGGGGTGGGATCAACAAGCTGGACGCGACCCGCAAGACTGGTGGGACGTCCCACCAATCTGCTCGATCATGCGGGGATCAAGCGGCATCCGCTAGTGCGGCTCATTCGTCTTCTTCCAGCGAAGCCTCCTTCTCCAGCCAAATGATGCCTCGCTTGCACCGTCTGAGCTCGGCCTCGTGTTCAGGGCTGAGTCGTTTGGGATAGAGCAGGATGTGCAGCTTGTCGAGTACCCCGAGCCGTTTGGCAACCCCGATGGCGGTCTTGATCAGGGTGGTGGCGTACACCGACCAGTTCGCCGCCGGTTTGAGCGTGTCCATGGCCTCGGCCTCGGTATCCAGCCCCGCGTCTCTCAGGGCGGCACTCGTAAGTGTCCGACTCGGGCCTCGGCTGTTGACCGGCTCCAACCAGATGTCCTCGGCCCCGCGCTCAAGCACCGCGTTGAACATCTCCACGAGATGTTCCTTGTCGTCAGCAACGCCGGGGAGGACCGGACAGAGCATTCCGTAGGTCCGAATCTCCAGCTCTTGGGCCCTTTTCAGGGCTGCCAGCCGGTCTTTCACGGATGAGGCGTTCGGTTCAACTGCCGCGGCGACGTCCTCCCTGCTCGCCGGGATACCCGTGCTCAGACCGACGATAACTCGCTTGGCATGGGGTTTGAGAACATCGAAATCCTCGGCGACCGCCGCGTTCTTTGTCAGGATCCGCACCTGGGCGGGGGTTTCGTTCAGCAGGAACTCCAGGCACTTTCGACCGATCTTGAGCCTCTGGGCCTCAGGGCTCCATGCGTCGTCTGTTGTGCAGAGCTGAACGACGTCGGCCTCCGTGAGGCTCGGCGGGTCCCGTCGGATTCTCTCGGGGGTGTTGCTGTCGAGGATGGCGTAACCCTTCCGGAAGGCTGTCTGCTGAACATCCCCAAATGCCTCGTGGCATCGCAGCGATGCCCCAGATGAACAGTAGGTGCACTGGTGCCCGCACATGAATCCCACGTTCACCGCATAGTTGCACATCCCTTTCTTCTTGAACTCTTCAGTACCTAAGATGCCACCAATTCTAGGCTTATCATAGACGTTCAGCGGCACCCTGAGGCCCTTCGTCATACGGTTTTTGGCGCCCGTGGCCTTCCCCACGATCCGCTGGAGGCGGTCCACCACGTCGTCGAATTCCTCGGCGAGTTCGGGGTGGCTGTCCTGGCGAAAACTGCGTTTTGTCTCCACCACGTCGTCGAGGACGTCCAGAACCATACTCACGGGCGTGATCGCCTTCTGCTTGCTGGGTTTCCGGGCGACCTTCTGACGGTACTTCGTGTCGTTACGCTCGACGATCCGCCCTTCGCTATCCTCCGATTTTTGAGGATAGCCCTTCTCCTTCCAAACCTTGTCGACGAGGCCCCAACTCACGTTGCACAGGCCGGCGATCCTCGCAACCGACCACTCCCGCCACTCCTCGTCATCCAGCACGATCTTCACGGCCTTGCGTTTGTCCGCATTCGTGCGCCGCAGACCGTGCTTGTGGTTGGCGCCCACGGCGAAAAGAGTCGCCTCACGTTGCGAGCCCTGGCGGACATCGGCATCGATGTCCTTCAGCCAGAACTTCTTCGCGCCTACGAGGCGGTGCCAGCCATCGGCCAGGTAGTAGCTCTTCCCGTCGTGGAACACGATGATCGGCGGAAGCTTCTCACCCTCCTTCATTGCCCGCCCGTAGTCCTCGGCGGTTTCCTCGTTCAGTTTCTCACGCGGGTGGGTTGCCTCGCTAAATTCTATCTTCGCGACGGGGATCTTCTTCGTTGCCACCGCCAGCAGTGCCAGACTGGTCACTTCCGGGCCAAAGCGGGCAAGCCGCTTCGCCTGATCCTCGGTAAGTTCACCCCGCAAGGCCGTGCCGATGATCGACTCGACCTCAACATCCATGCTCGTCCGTTGCCGCATGCCAAACAACTGTGCAAAACGCGGACCAAAACACAGCCCACCCCGACCCGTGCCACAAAACAAGTCCGCCGCTACCGTTTGACAACGGAGCCTGCCTCGATTATAATCTTCCCGTTGCAGACGGCTGAAGAGTTACCCTTTTTCATTGTGCTTGACAGCCCGCGCCCGGTGGAGTAACTTCATTTTATAACGCTGGCTGGGACAGGAAAGGGAATTCCAATGCGGCTCACCTCTCTAATTGCATTATGTCTTATCGTATGTCTACTCGGCTCGGCGTGGCCTGGCACCACGCTCGCACAGACGCCGGCTACCCAACCGGCCGACCCGTCACCACCACCGGAAACGCAGCTGCCGACGGCGCCCCGTGACAAGCTCGGGACTTTGCCCGCCGTCGGCGAGAACGTCGAGGCGGTCAAGACCTACGCACGCGGGGAGTACGCCAAGGCCGCGAAAATGCTCGAGCCCGCGTACCGAGCGGGCAGGGCGGGCATTCAGGACAGGCTGATCCTCTCGCGGGCATACCTGCACACGGATCGGCCGGATGACGCACTGGCCGTGCTGAAGAACGTGCTCGAATCCGACCCCGAGAATCCCGAGGCTAACAGCCTGGCCGGGCAACTGCTCCAAAAGGCGGGCAAAAACAAAGAGGCCCTGAAGTGTCTCCAGCATGCGTATCGTCTCAAGCCCGAGGCCGTGACGGCCGGGGCGCTGGGCCGATGCTATTACGAGCTGGGCAATCTCGCCAAGGCCAAGACGTATCTGACCTCGGCCCTGACCCAGGACATTCGCGACCCGTCCTATAGCCTGCTGCTCGGGCGGATTCACCTTGACCGCGGCGGCGGGGCACTGGCGGAGAAATATCTGCTGATGGCCCAGGAAGCGGGACTTGATTCCAAGGAGCTTCACCTGCTGCTGGGCCGGGCGTACCTGCTCCAGCACAAGTTCACCGGGCCGGTGCTGGCCAAGCGCCTGAGCGGGAAGGTCAAGGTCGACGACGTGATCGACGGCGAGGTCGTGCTTGCCAAGGCCCCGGGCCAGACGGGAAAGTTCCTTGTTGCCACGCGGTACTGCGCGTTGCACGAGGGCCTGCAACTGCTCAAGGGGAACAAGCGTGACGGCGACGGGCTCTACATGGCCGCTACGGGTTGCAGCGCGGCCGGGGAGTACGACCGCGCGATGCGCCACCTCCAGACGATGTCGGCGAAAGACCAGGCTCGGCCTGAGGTGCGGGACCTACAGGCCCGGCTGCTTGTGGTGACGAAGCGTTTCGGCGAGCTCCGCAAGTTCCTCGCCGAGGGCAAACGCACGGGCGGCTTCGACGCGAGGGTCGTGGCGGACTACCTGTGCAAGGCGGCCGCCGTGCTGCGAAGCGAGGGCAAACGCCGCGACGCGATCGCGATGCTCAAACGGGCCGAGGCCGAGCAGCCCGTGGCGGAGTCCGTGCTTCGGCCGTTGGCGGGGCTGTACGTTGCCGTCGGCGACGACAAACGGGCGGCCGAGTACTACGCCCGGCTGGTGGAGCTGCTGCCGGACGCCGAGGACATCGACGAACTGAACAACACGCTCAAAGTCCTCCGGGAAAAGACGGAGGTGACGAAATGAGAAATGCTCGAATGACCAATGTTCGAATGTTCAATGCTCCTTTGCTGATCGTGATGTTCTCCTCGCTGCTCTGCGTTTCGGCCGCTTTTGCCGGGCCGAGCATCGATGAACTTCAGAAACGTGTGAAGCAGAACCCGTCCATCGAAGCGCGCACGGCTTTGGCTGAGGCGTACTTGGCGGACTGCCAGTTGGAGAAGTCGCTTCGGCTCTGGCGGGAGATTCTCGCCGAGCAGCCCGACGGCCAGCGGGCCAAGCTCGTCGTCGGCCGACTCACCGCCCAGGCCCTGGACCTCGACACGCAGTTGGCGACGATTTCCCGGCTGATTGACAAGGGCGTCTTCAGCGGCACCGAGGCCCTGCTGGACGCCGCCGGCCAGCGGGCCGCGACGAATGCCCAGAAGGCGCGCATACTCTATCTCCGCGGCCGGCTTGCGATTCGTGATTCCGAGCGATCGGCGGGCGGGCGGTCCGAGGCGGCTGCGAGGTCTTTCTTCGACGGAGCGATGGCGACGGCGCCGGACAGCGTCTGGGCGGCGCGGTCGGCGATTGCGATCGCCAAGCTTGATGCCCGGACGGGACAGCTCGACGCCGCACGTCGGCTGCTGCGGCAGGTGGCGGGCAATGACAAGCTGGACGCCCCGGCCGTGCGGCAGACGGCGCGGTTCCACCTGGCGACGATCGACGCTCGCGGCCTGACCGGTCCGGAGCGGACGACGGCGTTCGCGGAGCTTCTGGGCGCGACGACGGCGGCGCCGGCACGCCGGTTGGTGCTGGAGCAATTGATCGACCTGGCCACGGCGGGAAAGTTCGATTGGCCGACCTGGAACCCGCGGGCGGTGGAGTACCTCGGCGAGTTGCTCAAGATTTCGCCTGACTACGAGCGGGGGTCGGCGGTGCTGGGCCGGCTGGGGCAGGTCGCTCGAATGAGCCATGGCGCCGACACGCTGGACGGCCTGCTCGGCGTGCTGAAACGATACAAGACCGACGACGCAGCCCTTGCGACCGAGACGCGGCTGCTGACCGTCGAGGCACTGCTCGCACGGGCGGTCGTGGACGACAAGTCGGCCGGCGTGTCGCGGAAGGTGGCCGAGGCGCACAAGCTGCTGGATTCGCTGACGGCCGGGAAGGTGGGCCAGTTCGCCGACCGCGCCCGGGCCGGCGAGCTGCGCGGGCGGTGCTACCTCGTCGAGGCGCAGAAGCTCATCGCGCTGGCCCAGCCGGACCAGGCCCTGCCATTGCTGCTCAAGGCCAAGGACCATTACCTGACCACGCTCCCGGCCCGGCCTGAAGAGTGCCTGGCCCGACTGGTGAACATCACCGAGCTGTTCGAGCACGTAAAGCAGTGGGAGATGGCGGCCGGACTGTACCGCGAGGTGGCCCGGCGGTATCCGCATTTGCCCCAGGGCCGCGATGCACTGCTGAAGGTAGCCAGGCTCTACGAGAAGTCGCTCAACGATCCCCTGGAGGCGCTTTCGGTCTACGCGGAGTATTCGTCGCGGTACCCGGCCGAGCTTCCCTACAGGCAGATGGAACTGGGCCGGCGGCTGGAACGGCTCGGCTACGCGAACCTGCTGGACTTTCAAAAGCGAAACGCTCTCAAGCCGGACGGCATTCTCGGGTTGAAGACCCAGGCGAAGCTCTATGAGGTAGAAAATACGTTCAACGAGATCAGCGCCGCGACCGACGCCGAGCCGCGCGGCGACCGAGCCGACGGCAGCGGCGTGCTGCGCGGACGGTTCGTGCACCCGGCCATCTTCCAGATCGCGCGTCGGCTGGAACAGGCCGGCCGGGCCCGCGACGCCATCGCCGCCTACCGCATGTTCATCAACCTGTTTCCCACCAAGAGCCTGGCCAACCAGGCGCTGATCAGCACGGCCCGGCTGCTGCGGGACAATCTGCTGTTCGAGGAGGCCATCGGCGCCTACACCGAGGTGATCGAGGATTACCCCAAGGGCGACCAGACCTCGCTGGCGTACATCGAGCTGGCGTCGTGCCTGGAGAACCTCGGCCGGTGGAAGCAGGCCCGCGAGCAGTACGAGCTCTACCTCAAGAAGTTCCCCAAGTACTCGCAGGCCGAGCTCTGCAAGCAGCGGATCGCCATGCTCGACGAGATCCGCCAATACCAGGACTTCGTCACGAACAATCCCGAGAAGACCAAGGCCGCCGAGGCCCAGTACCAACTCGCGGTCATTCTCTATCAGAAGTTCAAGAACTACACGAAGGCGGCCGTCGAGTTCCGGAAGGTGGGCGAGAACTATCCCAAGCACGTGCGTGCGGTGGATGGGTTGTACACGGCCGGGACAGCCTTGTTGAAGGTGGAGAATTTCCCGGCCGCCCGGAAGGCGTTCGCCCAGGCGATCAAGGGCTACCCCGACAGCCGGCTCGCCGACGATTCGCAATTCTGGATCGGGCACACGTACGAGTACACGGCCCGTGCGCTGGGCAAGCTGGATGATCGGCGGATCGTTCTCAAACGGCGCAGTCTGGCCGAGCGGCGTCTTCTGCTGGCGGACATGGAGCTTCGGCGGGCGTACTGGCCCAAGGCCCCGGCCGGGCCCGAGGCGTCGGAAGACATCTGGGGCCCCGACGCACTGGGCGTGCTTACGAGCGGCTCGACCCGCGACCGCGTCAACGCCGACCTGTTCCGCGCGATCCAGGCCTACCGCAAGGTGGTGGACGACTTCAAGACGGGCGACATGACCGGCAACGCGCTGCTGCGGATCGGCACGATTTACATCCAGTACCTCAAGGACCCGGAAAACGGGATCAAGGCCTACCAGGAGTTGCTGGCCCGGTACGGCGCGACCCCCGAGGCCGTCGACGCCCTCTACGAGGTCGGGGCGTATTACCTCAAGGAGAGCAACTACGACGAGGCGATCAAGGCCTACCAGCAGTTCGTCTACAACTACCCCAAGGACAAGCGGGTCGAGGATGCGATGCTCGCCGTCGCCCGCTGCCACGTCGAAACCAAGGCCTGGGACAAGGCCCTCGACGCCTACGAAAGCTACCTTGCCAAGTATCCGAAGGGCAAGGGCGCCGAGTTCGCCAAGGCCCAGATCGCGTGGATACGAATGTACCAATTCTGAGGAGACAGTAGCCAGTAGCCGGTAGCCGGTCAAAGGCAAACAACGGAAGTCGGTACCCGGAACCGCAACGCGGAGCTGAAGACCCGAGTCGCTACCAGCGTTCGAAATAGCCTTGCTATACCCAGACCCATAGGCCTCATTGGTCCTATAGGTCCCGTAAACGCATACCCTCGGCGACCGGGAACTGGAAACCCGGAATACGAACGCCCGACGGATGAGTCGCGACCCTTTTGGGTCGCGGCTAATCCTCGGGATACCGATTCACCGAAACGAGCAGGTTTGTGACCAGCGGCGGCGGTTCCCGCGCCCGCTGGATGACGGTTGGAATCTGTGAGAGGAACGTTGAGAAGACCATGTAGACGCGTTGTTGTGTTCTCGATTGTCGCCGCCGCTCTCGCCGCCGCGGCGGGGGGGCTGTACTGGGTTGCCCTTTGGCAGCGGGATCGGCAGATTGGGGCACGGCTGGGGCAGTACGGACCCATCATCTGGAAGTATTCGTACGAGAACGCCCTGCCGGCCGAGCTCGTGCGGGATGTCATCCGGGCCGAGAGCGGCGGCGACCCACGGGCTGTCTCGAACAGGAACGCTAGGGGCCTGATGCAGATCACGCCCGTGACGGTGGAGGAGGTCCGCCGGCTGTGGCATGTCGACGAGGGCGATCTGTTCGATCCGAACTACAACATCGAAATCGGCACGGCTTATTTGCGCATCCTCATCGACAAGTTTGACGGCGACGTGTACTTGGCCCTGGCGGCGTACCACATGGGCCCGACCAGGCTGCTCAAGGCCCAGAAGAGGTATCCGGATATGTCCGCCCGCGAGCTCGTTGCAAGAATCGCCCCGGCCTCGACGGTGCGGTACTGCCGCAGAATCCTCGGGAACCACGATCTCAGATTGCCGTCTGAGTCTTCCGAATGAGTTGGCGGCTCGCTGTCGGTGCAACTTGGGAGGATTATGATATGAGGATTCTCTTCCATGCCGTCCCCATCGTGGCCGTTGCGTGGTTCGCATCCTGCACGGGAGCGAATAGCCGGCCCGGGTGGGTGGTCGAGAAGACGGAGATCGCTCTGTACCACTCCAGCACGATCGATGAGGAAACGGGAAGCATGTTTCACGTTGAGTACTGTGCTGCGAAACTTACGAGAGGATCGGAGGTGCTCCATGTCATCTACCGGCCGATCGACTTCCCGGAGCGAAATCCGGGTTTTGCTGAGGGCGACACCGTGATCGTTAGCGGGCTTGAGAGCGCCAAGGACTTTGGTGCGGTAGATGGGCCGGACTATTGGATTCAGGACATCAAAATAGCCGCAGTCAGCGACAAGCCGGGGTCTCGAGAATCTTCACTGATAGGAAATTTGATTTTCCGGGCACCCCTCGGGCCGGCGGGCGGCTCTGCCGGGGGGCGG
>JAUWQU010000403.1 GCA_030610965.1 Phycisphaerae bacterium | reverse complement strand
TCGCTGCGATGCTCCGAAGCCCAGGGATAGCAATCCCTGGGTGCGAGCAATCCCTGGGTGCGATCCCTGGGTGAGCAATCCCTGGGTGTGCGATCCCTGGGCTTCGGGTTTCTGACGCGGGATTAACTGAATTCTGTGTTCGGAGAAACCATTTGCCAACTGGGTTACACGCGTGAAACTCGCTGCGATGCTCCGAAGCCCAGGGATAGCAATCCCTGGGTGCGACCACTGGGTGCGATCCCTGGGTGAGCAATCCCTGGGTGTGCGATCCCTGGGTGAGCAATCTCTGGGTGAGCGATCCCTGGGTGAGCGATCCCTGGGTGTGCGATCCCTGGGTGAGCAATCCCTGGGTGTGCAATCCGCGGAATAGCGATCCGCGAGCGCGAGACGATGAGCCATCCAAACTCCCCAACAACCGTCGCGATGCAGACCCCGCCGGGTCGGGGCGGAATCGCGGTGTTCGCGCTGCGCGGACCGGCGGTCGATGCCATCCTCGCGGAAGCATTCCGCCCCTGCGGTCACGACCGGACTTCCGGCGCCGGCGCGCTGCAACTGGGCCACGTCGTCGACGGCCCGCGCGTCATCGATCAGGTGATCGTAGCTCGACGCGGCGACCTCGCGGAGATCAACATTCACGGAGGCCCCGCGGCTGCGGCGGCGGTCCTCCATCGGCTGGGCGACCTGGGCGCAATCGTCCTTCCCGCAAGCCCTGCCGGCCAGGCCTGCTTCCGTCCGGCCCACCCGGCCATGCACAACCCAGCCATAGGCGCCGAGATGCTCGAGGCCCTGCCTGCCGCCGCAAGCCCGCGCGTGGCGGCGGCCCTTACCCAACAGTGGTCGGCGGGGCTTAGCGAATTGGCCGCCCGCGTCCTGGCCTGCGTGTCCGCCCGATCCGCGGCCGAGCTGCGAGCGGCGGCCACGCGGCGGGCAATTATGCGACGCCTGCTTTGCCCCGCCGAGGTCGTCCTGGCCGGTGCGCCGAACGCGGGCAAGAGCACGCTTGCCAACGCACTTCTCGGCCGGGCCGCGAGCATCGTGCATGACCGGCCGGGCACGACCCGCGACTGGGTCCGCGAGCAGGCCCTGCTCTGCGGGCTGCCTGTATGGCTCACCGACACCGCCGGCCTGTGGGAAACGCCCGACACCGTCGACGCCGAGGCCGTCCGACGCACCCGCCACCGCATCGCCGCCGCGGACCTGGTGGTGCTGCTGGGAGGCGGGCGTGTGGAATCCCTTCCGGCTTGGCTGGACGAACTCTGCCGCCCCGGCGCGCTGCGAGTCCTGCGAGTGGCGACGAAGACGGACGTTGCCCCGGCCCCGCCGGACGCCGACGCGGCCGTGTGCGCCCTGACAGGACAAGGGCTCGACGAACTTGGGCTGCGGATCATCGAAGCGCTGGGCCTGGGCGATTTCGACGCCAGGTGCCCCGCGGCCTTCACCGACCGCCAGGAAGCCCTGCTGACCCGGGCCGCCGACGCCCTCGATGCCGGTCACATAAAGCAAGCCCGCGCCGCCTTGGGCGAACTGATGGGGTGACTCGCGATCACATCCATTCGTCGTGGTCGAGCACCTCCAGGCGCGTGTGGGCCAGGACGATGGTCTTGTGGCCGAGGCCGTCGAAGATTATCTCCGCCCGCGTCTGGGGCCAGTGGTTGCGCAGGCCGATTACCTTGCCGGCGCCGAACTTCGGATGGCGGACGCGGCAGTTGACGACGAGGTGCTCGTACTCGGCCGGCGGCGGAGGAACTTCCGGCATGTCCGGGCCGCCGGGCAGCGCCCCGCCGGTCGAGGGGCCGGCGGAGTTCATGGCTCGTTCGATCGCGGCTCGCTCGTCGACATCGTCGTAGAACCCGCCGCGGTGGTGGCGGCGGGCGACGTAGCCGTCGGTCACGGCCGTGGTGGTGTCCTCGAAGCTGACGGACTCGCTGCCGATTTCCTGCAGGAACTCCGAGGCTATCTGCGGCATCCTGACACCGCGAACTCGCCGATGCCGGGCGCACAAGAGCGTCAGCTCGTTCATCGCGCGGGTCATGCCCACAAAGGCCAGCCGGCGCTCCTCTTCCATGGCGTCCGCGGCCAGGTTCGACCGGCCGTCAGGATCGGTGCGGATCATCGGCAGCAGGCCCGTTTCGCACCCGACAACGAACACGGCCGGGAACTCCAGGCCCTTGGCGGCGTGCAGCGTCATGAACGTAACCGCCCCGCCGGAGCCCTCGAAGTGGTCGGTATCCGAAACCAGCGCGACCTGGTGGAGAAAGTCCGGCAGGCGAGCGTCGGGGTTCTCCTGGTCGAACTCCGCCGCGGTCGAGACAAGTTCGGCAATGTTGGCTTTGGCCTGCTTATCCTCCTCGCCCTCGCCGGCAAGCGAGGCATCCAGGCCGCTATCGGCAAGGACGCTCTCCACGACCTTGCCGACCGGGCGGTCGAGGTGCGACGCAAGCTTGTCTATCAGCGCGGCGAAGGCCCGCACCTTCCCGGCCGCGGCGGCCTTCAGGCCTGTGTCCTCGGGTGCGCGGCAGACCTCCAGCAGCGACTGGGCCCGCCGCTCGGCCGCGTCGACAAGCCGCCCGACGGTAGTCGCGCCGATTCCCCGGGCCGGCGTGTTGATGACCCGCAGGCAGCTAAGATCGTCGGCCGGGTTGGCGAGCAGGCGAAGGTACGCCAGCACGTCCTTGACCTCCTTGCGGTTGTAGAACTCCACGCCGCGGGCGATGCGGTACGGCAAGCCGCTCTTGCGAAACACGTCCTCGAGCACGCGAGACAGCGAGTTGACGCGATAGAATATCGCCATCTCATCATAGCGCCCGCCGGACTCGGCCCGCCGGGCGATCCGCAGGGCCACCTCGCGGGCCTCGGCGTGCTCGTCGTCGCAGTAGACCACGCGCACGTCCTCGCCGCCTTCGCGCCGCGTCCAGAGCTTCTTGTCCTTCCGCTGCGAGTTGTGGGCGATCAGCTTCGACGCGGCCTCGAGGATCGGCCGGCTCGAACGGTAGTTCTCCTCCAGGCGGATGACGGTGGCGTTTGGGTAGTCGGCCTCGAACTCGAGGATGTTCCTTATGTTCGCCCCGCGCCAGGCGTAGATGCTCTGGTCCGGGTCGCCGGTGACGCAGATGTTCTCGTGCTCGACAGCTATGCCGTGGGCCAGAATGTACTGGGCGTGATTGGTGTCCTGATACTCGTCGATGAGGATGTACTTGTACCGCCGCCCCAGCATCTCGCGGATGTCAGGACGGTCGCGAAGCAGAAACGCCATTCGCATCAGAAGGTCGTCGAAGTCCAGCGCGTGGTTGTCGTCGAGCGTCTTCTGGTACAGGTGATAGGCCTCCGCCACCCGCCTGCCGAAACGGTCGTCGCCCATGTCGACGGCGTATTGCTCGGGGATCTTCATCTCGTTCTTGGCGTTGGAGATCATCGCGTGGACGCGTGCGGCCCGGAATATGTCGGCCGGCAGATCGAGGCGCTTTACGACGTCCTTGGTGACGCGGAGCTGGTCGTCGCGATCGTAGATCGAGTAGTTCTGGGCCAGGTTCGCCTCGGCGGCGAACTCGCGAAGCAGCCTGGCGCACAGAGCGTGGAAGGTGCTCAGCAGCGCCCCTCGCGGGACGTTGAGGGCATCGACTCGCTGCTGCATCTCCCCGGCGGCCTTGTTGGTGAAGGTGATGGCCAGGATATTCCAGGGCGCGACGCCCTGCTGGACGAGGTAGGCGACTCGCCGCGTGATGACGCGGGTCTTGCCCGACCCGGCCCCGGCCAGGACAAGCAGCGGGCCGTCAACGTGCGTGACGGCCTGTCGCTGCGGCTCGTTCAGTTCGGCAAGCAAATCATGCAACTTCGTCTGTCTCCTCTAAACCCGCACTATACCCGCCCCGCCGCCGGCTTCCAAGGACCGGCTTCCAGCAGGGGATGCAGGGGATGCAAAGACAGCATTTATGGCAAAGGTGAACGCTGATGAACGCTGATAGGAAAACCGGCATTCGCTCTCTTTATCCGTTCCGAAAAGAAGGCAATAGGTAGTGGGAAAGGAGGCCTCTGAAGCCCGGGGATAGCAATCCCTGGGAGCCGAAGCAGTGTCTTCTCATGTTTTCGGGTAAACCGAAGGTTCATGTTGGACTGCGTTTATCTTTGCTACCAACATCTGTATCCCTTGCATCCCACGCATCCCTGCCGAATCTTTTGGGTGGCTAACTAAACCCTCGCCATGGGCAGCCGATGAAGATTGGAGAGTGCGAAGACCCCCTGGGACAGGCGAAACATGCCCATGCGAGCGACCGGACAAAGAGACGTCCTGACAACGGGTGAAGTGGCCCGGATATGCCGGGTCGCGCCCCGGACGGTCAGCAAGTGGGTGGACACGGGCAAGCTTCGCGGCTACCGCATTCCCGGCAGCAGAGACAGGCGGATTCCCCTGACGCAACTCATAGCCTTCATGCGGGCCCACGACATCCCCCTGGAAGGCCTCGATCAGGGCGTCTGCCGGATCATGGCCCTGTCGCCCGGACTGCCCGCCGGACTCGTCGAGCAGGTCAACTCCGCCGGCGGGTACGACCTTCACGTGGCCCAAAACGCCTTCGAGGCCGGCATGCTGGCCCAGCAGTTCCGTCCCCACGTCGTCGTGGTGGACCTGCCGGACAACGAGCAAGAAGCCCTGGCCCTCTGCCGGCTGATAAAGCAAGCCGACGGCCTCGAAGCGGCCAAGGTCCTGGCCGTTGTCGGCGACAGCGACGAGAGCAGGCGATGGATTTCGCCCCAATCGTTCGACGGATGCCTGCACCGGCCCGTGTCGGCGCC
>JAUWQU010000285.1 GCA_030610965.1 Phycisphaerae bacterium | reverse complement strand
TGCGCCGCCGGCTCGAGGCGATCTATGCCCAGCGCGGGCGGGAGGACCCCGAAGCCGCCGCCCAACACTTCCTCGAGGATGTACATCAGAGCGCTGGCCTGTTGCTGGAGCGCGGCGCGGGCCAGTACGGCTTTATCCACCTGACCTTCGAGGAGTACCTGGCCGCCGTGGCGATCGCCGAAAAGATCGCCAAGGCCAACACCCGGCAGGTGACCGAGGCCATGAAGCTAGTCGCCCGGCGAACCGGCAACAAGCAGGTTGCCGCCCGCGCCAACGCCCTGATCTCGCCGCCGCGAACGCCGTAGCCAACATCGAGGTTGTGAGCGAACGCATGGATTGCACCGGATCCTCGCCTTAGCCCGAAGGGCATCTGCGATTAGCCTCGGGCGCAAGCCCGTGGTTGCGGTTCGCCCATCCAAGAGGAGTTCCTTACGGACGATTGCCACCGGGCCTGTCGGCGTCTTTCCGAAATGCTAACAGGATAACTCCTCGAGTCGCAGGCTTAACTGCTCAAGGCGCCGCGAAATGCCGCTTTGCACGAAGCGATCCCCGTAAGCCAGCTCGAACGCTCGCAAAGCCGCAACACCACTCCGGCCAATGAAGAGTCGAGCCTGTTTGGCAAGATTCGAGGTCGGGTGGACCGCCCGTAACCGCCCTCTCCCGCGCTGCATCCCGCCGCTACTCCTCCACTACTTCGCCCTCGACCTTCTCGGCCTCGCCGTTGGCGTCGTCCACGACGGTCGCCTGGGCGTCGGGCCGCCGGCCGATGCGGAAAAGGAAGCCCTTGGCCTGGGCGTCCACCACGACGTGCTGGCCGGGGTCGACCTCGCCGGCAAGGATCTTCATCGCCAGCGGGTTCTCCATCTCCTGCTGGATCAGGCGCTTCATCGGACGGGCGCCGAACGCCGGGTCGTAGCCGAGCTCGCCGATCAGATCCTTGGCCGGACCGGTGACCTCCAGCGATATCTTCCTGCCGGCGAGCCTCTTGGCCAGTTCGGCGATCTGTATTTCGGCGATGGCCGCGAGGTGCTCCCTGCCCAGCAAGTGGAATACGACAGTCTCGTCGATGCGGTTGAGGAACTCCGGGCGGAACGTCTGCTTGAGCGCGTCCTTGAGCCTCGCCTCGATCTCCCAGTCCTCGGCATTGTGCTCCGAGAGGTCCTGGATGAACTGCGATGCGATGTTCGACGTCATCGCGATAAGCGTGTTCTTAAAGTCCACGGTCCGCCCGTGCCCGTCGGTCAGCCTGCCGTCGTCGAGCACCTGCAGCAGCACGTTGAACACGTCCTTGTGGGCCTTCTCGATCTCGTCGAAGAGGATCACGCAATACGGTTTTCGCCGCACGGCCTCGGTAAGCCGGCCGCCTTCCTCGTAGCCGACGTATCCGGGCGGCGCGCCTATGAGCCTGGCCACCGAATGCGGCTCCATGAACTCGCTCATGTCGATGCGGACCATGGCGTCCTCGGTATCGAACAGCAGTTCGGCCAGGGCCTTGCACAGCTCGGTCTTGCCGACGCCGGTGGGCCCGAGAAACAGGAAGCTGCCGATGGGCCTTCTCGGGTCGCTGAGCCCGGCCCGGCTGCGGCGGACGGCGTCGGCCACGGCCCGCAGGGCCTCGTCCTGGCCGATGACTCGCTTGCGAAGCTGCTCCTCCATGCGAAGGAGCTTGTCGCGCTCGGACTCCATCAGGCGAGTCACGGGGATGTGCGTCCACTTGGCGACGACCTCGCCGATCTGCTCGGGCGTGACCTCCTCGCTGATCAGCCCCCCGCCGGCCTGCATGTCGGCCATGGCCTGCTCGCCGCGGGCGACCTCGGCCTCAAGCTCGCGCAGCTCGCCGTACTGGATGCGGGCCGCCCGCTCGAGGTCGCCGGCGCGCTGGGCCTGCTCGAGTTCGGTCTGCTTGGCCTCGATACGCTCTTTGACGGCCTTGATGTCCCTGAGTACCTGGTGCTCGCTGTCCCATCGGGCGTGCTGGGCGTCGTAGGCGGCCTGCATGTCGGCAAGGTCCTTCTCCAGGGCCGCGAGGCGGTGCTTGCTGGCCTCGTCGGACTCCATGCGAAGGGCCTCCCGCTCGATCTGCAACTGCATGATCCGCCGCCGCAGTTCGTCCAGTTCCGACGGCATCGAGTCGTTCTCTATCCGCAGCCTGCTTGCGGCCTCGTCCATCAGGTCGATGGCCTTGTCCGGCAGGAACCGGTCGGAGATGTACCGATGGCTCATCACCGCCGCCGCCACCAGGGCCGAGTCCTGTATCCGCACGCCGTGATGGGCATCGTAGCGCGGCTTCAGGCCGCGGAGGATGGCGATGGTGTCCTCGACGGTCGGCTCGTCCACAAGCACCGGCTGGAACCGCCGCTCGAGGGCGCCATCCTTCTCGACGTGCTTGCGGTACTCGTCAAGCGTGGTCGCGCCGATGCAGCGAAGCTCGCCGCGAGCCAGGGCCGGCTTGATGAGATTGCCGGCCGAGATGGCCCCCTCGGCCGCGCCGGCGCCCACGACGGTATGCATCTCGTCGATGAACATGATGATCCGCCCGTCGGATTCGGTGACTTCCTTGAGCACGGCCTTGAGGCGGTCCTCGAACTCGCCGCGGAACTTCGCCCCGGCCAGCAGTGCGCCCATGTCCAGGGCGATCACCGTCTTGCCGGTCAGCACCGTCGGCACGTCGCCGTTGACTATCCGCTGTGCGAGACCCTCGACGATGGCGGTCTTGCCGACGCCCGGCAGGCCGATCAGCACGGGGTTGTTCTTGGTCCGCCGGCTGAGCACCTGCATGCAGCGCCGAATCTCATCGTCGCGGCCGATGACCGGGTCGAGCTTGCCCTGACGAGCCATCTCGCACAGGTCCCGCCCGTATCGCTCGAGGGCCTGGTACTTGTCCTCGGGGCTGGCGTCGGTGACGCGCTGACTGCCGCGGACGTCCTTGGTGGCCTTGAGGATAGCCTCGCGCGTCGCGCCAAGCGTCGAAAGCACCTCCTTTGCGTTGCTGGCCACCTCCGCCAGCGCCAGCAGCAGGTGCTCGACGGATATGTACTCGTCATTGAGGTCCTTGGCCTCCTTGGCCGCGTGAAGGATTACGGCGGTGAGCGCCGGGTCCATCGCCATGCCGGCCTGCTGCGACTGCGTCGGCAGCCGGCCAAGCTCGGAAGTAACGACCGAGTCGACCCGCTCGCAGGGTATGCCCACCTTGGCAAGCAGCGACCCGGCCAGGCCGCCTTCCTGCTTTAGAAGGCAGTCCAACAGGTGCAGCGGCGTGACGGCCGCGTTGCCGGCCTCCATCGCCTCGCCCTGAGCCGTAGCCAACGCCTCCTGGGCCTTCACTGTCCATTTGTCCAAACGCATAGCAATACCTCCCAATGACTATCCTGAGCAACATCCGTGCCATAGTCTAAGCCATGCAATATATGGGCTTTACAAAACACGCCCCCTGCCAAAGACTTCCCTCGCACCCTCAGGAACCGTCATTTCGGCAGATGAATGGATTCGTCGATGCCTTACGGCTCTAATTGCCGGAATACCTGTAATTGAACCTTCTCTGAGGGGCGCTGTCCCCGTTTAAGGCGAATTCCACGATATCGCCCAGCTTCTGAACGTTGTCGGCCCAGTGGAAATCTACGTTGACGGCCTGGCCCTTACCCAGGCCAATCGCATCTCTGGGAATCGCCAGTTCGACCTTCGGCCCGGCGACGGCATATTGGATATCCTTGACCTTCTTGGGGTTCCATGTCGGCCCTTTTAGTGAATGCAGGCTTGTCGTATGACGATCTTTGACTTCAAGGTTCACAACATAGTCGTATCCATTCCACCCGGTCTTGAAATCCTGATCGGCATCGATGAACAGAAGCATCCAACTGGGGTCTTTGCAGGATGATACGGGCATATATGTCCTTGCATAGAAGTACACGTGACCTGCATCTCGCGCAACCTTCATTGTGATGAAGTCATTTCGGCCTGTCGTGTTTGTATATCTGCCCGCATCGCCCCATCCCTTCTCGTCGCGGTGCTCCACATCACCTGCGTGATCGCGAAACTCAGGCCTCACGTCATCCCATTCCTTCGAGAAGCTTCCGTCAATGGTGATCTTCTTTGGCTCTGAAGCCTTTTGAGGCCTTCGAACGCCCTTGTACTTACGAATCCCCGCGACCATCTGGTAGTAATAGTTGTCGCCGTATCCGCCTTCCATCGGTTCGATGTCCCGGCTGTATTCGCGCGAATACGCGTCAACGAAGAAACTGTCGCCGGGCTTGAGGCGCTTGCCGAGCAGGATATTGTTCGGCGGCTGGCCATCCTTGTTGATGAACCGGCAGGCGACCCACTCATTCCAGCCGGTGACGAAGATGAACTCGGGATCAATCTCCAGGGCTCGTTTCCACTGCTGAGAAAAGTACAGCCCTTTGTGAGTATCCTTCGCCACGCAGATGCCGTTAACGGGCGGCTGTTTGCCGTTGAAGTTGCTCCTGCCGAGATTAGTCGTCGCGTGCTGTGCGACGCAGATGCTCGCTTCCTCGGGCTTCTTCGGGTCCTCATGCCACGCGTACCGTTGCGGATAGTGATCCAGCCACTGCCACCTATCCTTGCCATGAGTCCACGCCCAGCAATCCCGCATTGTGAAGAAATCCCGCACCTTCGGAGGCAGACTGCCCGCCTTGCCGAGAATCAACGGCTTGCCCTTCCAGCGAAACCAGAGATGGCGGTACAGGCCTTTGGAGTAGAACTCGCCATGGAGTTTGGCGATTGTCTTGCCTGGGGCGCTGTGGGTCATGAACATGACGGCGGGTGTATGCTGGCCGGCTTTGCGAAGCCTGTCGAACTCCTCGCAGAGCGTCATATAGACAGGGCGATATGTGATGGCGTTTGTGGTGTCGAATATCAGGACATCGATACCCGCGTCCGATAGGATGCGGGCGTGTTTGCGAAGAACATACCGGCTGTCGCTTGTATAATACCCAAGTTCGGGCTTGCCCCAATGATGGTAGGTATGAACGGGACCGTATTGGGGATTGTTCGGATCTTTACGCAGTATCTCAGTGATATCAAAAGGTCCCCGAGTGCCGTGCTGGCCCAACCAGAGAAAGTAGAACAGGCCAACCGTCCTGTTCGGGTCCGGCGGGCCGCATTGATCGTATCCGGGCAATTCGCGCCCGAGGGCGTCCGTTGCGACCCACGTGTCGGGGTACAGATCGCGATACGAGCCGGCGGTGGCTGTCTGAAATGTCACGGACAACAGAGCAAGTGCAATTACCCCAAAGGCTGCCTTGTGGCTCATCGATTCACTCCTCTCGTGCCGCGTAATACTGCACCCATCCACAACGGACCTACCTACCTGACAGGCAGATTCTACCAACAACGGTGCGGAGTTGGCCAGTGGCCTGGTAGACTCGCAAGGCTGTGGCAACATTCGCCAGAGGATCATGGCCAGGCCCTGCTCCCCGCGATTACACTGGCTGACATTCCGCGAGACCACCGCCGGTCGAGTCATCCGTTCGGCACGGTAATACTCAAGCCCGAGGACAGACTCTGCCGCGCTGGCGAAGACTGGCTGGCGTTTCGCTCTGACCAAGACTGATTCAGCAAAACTTCTCGCGCCGTCATACTCGCCCCAAACTCATAAATACCCAAACCCACTTCGCCTGCGCATGTTCTGTATTCTACGTTTCTTCCAGAGAAGGCACAATCGATCTCTGCCGGCCTGAGGGGTCGTTGAGATTCGGTCAGGCGTCTGCAATTCTACTGGAAAAAAGGAGGAAGGCGATCATGTCGCTAAACGGATCGCGTGCGCCCGAGTGGCGCGGGAGCGGAGTTGGGCGGGGTCAGTTGGTGCTGTTCTGCGTGCTGGTCGTGC
>JAUWQU010000578.1 GCA_030610965.1 Phycisphaerae bacterium | reverse complement strand
CTGTCGATGGCGATCAGGTCTTCGCCCCTGCGGATGTAGAGCGTGGCGATGAAAGTGTGGTCTTTGATATCGTTTATGACGATGCGGTCAAGCGTGCCGCCCATTGCCGCGATGATGTTGGCCAGCAGGTCGTGCGTCATCGGCCGGGGGGTGGGGATGTTTTTGAGTCGCCGGTCGATGGCCAGCGCCTCGGCCGTGCCTATGAGGATGGGGAAATTCCGATCGCCGCCTTTTTCCTTGAGGAAGATAACCTGCTGGTCGCCAAACTCTGTGATGAGAATGCGCGACAACTCCATCGGCACATCCATTGGGACGACTCCTTGGAAAGCTCGAAGGCGCGAAACACCTTCCTGGGGCAATTCTAGGTTACCTGACCGCGTGAGCCAAGGATTTCTGTTCCGAAATGCGGTAGTTTGTAGCCAGTAGCCAGTAGCCGGTAGCCAGTAGCCGGTTAAAGGAGTGGCGCTGGCGGGTCTCTTGCCGTTTTCACCGGCTACCGGCTACTGGCTCCTGGCTACTGTTCAGATGTTCTCGCCGTACAGAAGCGCCCTTGTGAACTTCGATACGATCCGCTGGTTGACGAACAGCAGCGGCAGCAGCATGTGCAGCGAAGTGTTGGGCGGGCGAAGGTAGTCGGCTAAAGTCTTTCTCCACGAACTCTTATACTTCATCAGCGTATTCTGCGGCTGATCGCTGCCAAGCGCGGCTACGGCCACGTCCGCCGCCAGAAGCGCCGACCGCACCGAAGGCACCAGCGATTGGCCCGTGATGCACTCGACGAATCCCCCGGCCGTGCCGGTGAGCAGGCACCGCTTGGCCACGTGCGTTTCCAGCTCCAGGGCAATCCCGGCGGGGGGATACCAGACCGCGCCTTTGGCCCGGCCGAGCGGAAGGTCCATCGGTATGATCGACGCCTGCTGGAGGCCGTTTATCATTCCCGACAGTTCCATCGCCCGGTTGCCCGAGGCGACGGAATTGGAGATCACGCGGAGGTGGAACCGCCCGTTCGAGACGAAGAAAACTCCCAGTTCCGTCCGTTCGCGAAGCTCTACGACGTGCAGGGCGCCCTCGATATCCTTGATGTCTTGGCGGCGCTGCGAGACGGGCACGTCCAGGCCCGAGACCAGCAGCGCCCCGCCGGGCACGGTGCGAAGTGGCATGGACAGTTCGCTGAGCACGTCGTTGGGGCGGTTCTGGGCGATGATGGCGAGCTTGGCCCGCACGCGGCGCGAGCCGTGGATTTCGACGTGGTCTTCGTCGAGGCCGATGGCGGGCCGGGTCGTCGAGACGCGGATCTTCGCCCCGGCCTGGGCGGCGGCGGTTCGCATGGCCTTCAGGAGCGTCGGGACATGTACGAAATGTCCAGCCTCGCGGCGGGCCTTGTACTCGACCTTGCTGGTGAAAGACGCGTTGTGATAGGCCACGCGCGAGAATGGCTCGGCCTTTGCGAGCTTGGCCAGGCCCTTGGGCAGCCCGGTCATTTCGAAGAACGTCCGCGGCAACCAGTCGGTCAGCGGGCATTCAATGCTCTCATGCGGAGAGTCCACGACCGCCACGTCGAGTTTCTTCTTGGCGAGGTAATACGCGGTCGCCAACCCCGCCGGCGAGGCCCCGAGGACCACAATGTCATGCATCCGGGTCTGCGTCATGCCCACAAGATACTCCCACGCCCGACGATACGCAATACGGAGCCCAGGTATACACAGGGCAATCGCATCTAAAACAGGCCGGGCGCCGGACACTTCATGCCCGAAAGTCCCAAATCCCAAGCACCAAGGAACAAACAAGGGCCAAATCCCAAACAACAAACGGACAAACGGGGAAGTGGCGACAGGGGGGCTCCTCTTTGGAGTTTGGCACTTGAGAATTGGTTCTTGTTTGTTCCTTGGTGCTTGTGTTTTGGTTCTTAAGTAAGGGCTCATAGCCCACGGCACCAGCCGGAAAGTTCCTGCTGGTGGGATTTAGATGCGATTGCCCTGCAGGCATACAGAGCCCGGCATCGCGGCGTTCCAGGCCGGTCGAAGAAAAACGATGGAATGGGCTCCTGCATCCGTTGGTTTCGCGGTATGATCTGGTCGGCAAGAGCTTGCCTTCAAAGGGGTGCGAGCATGAGAAACATCGCGGTTTTGGCTTGTCTGTGTGTTCTGTGGACTACGACGGCAATTCACGCCGCCGAGCCGCAGCGCCACGCCGTCATTATCGGGATCAACGACTACGCCGACCCGGCCATTCCGGACCTGAAGTACGCCGAGTCCGATGCCAAGGCCGTTTACGATGCCCTGACCGATCCGGCCGTCGGCAAGTTCCCCAAGGCCAACGTCACTCTGCTGCTGGGCAAGGACGCCACGCCTAATGGGATCAAGGCGGCTCTGTACAAGCTGCGCGGTGTCGGCAAGGACGATCTGGTGGTGGTCTTCTACTCCGGGCACGGGGCCAAGGAGGGCGATGAGGCCTTCTGGGTCACGCAGAATGCCGAGGCCAAGGCCATCCCGGCCACCGCCCTGCCCAACAGCGATATCCGCAAGTTCCTCTCCGGCATTCCCGCTCAGCGGCTGGTGATCCTTCTGGATTGCTGCTACGCCGCCAGCACCGTCAAGAAGAGCCTCTCCGATCCCGGCAAGCTCTTCGGCGATTTCGCCGGCAAGGGCCGGGTGACCATCGCCGGTGCCGCGGACAATCAGGAGGCTCTGGAAATGCCCGCCGCCAAGGCGGGCGTCTTCACGCACTTTCTGGTGGCCGGCCTTCGCGGATCGGCCGACACCAACGCCGACGGAGCGGTCACGTTTGATGAGCTTTGGACGTATCTCGGCGAGAACGTCCGAAAGACATCGGTCAAGCAGGGCGGCTTGCACGAGCCGGTCATCATCACCGACAGTGGCATCACCCCACAGTTCCTGCTGACCTGGAACCCCAGGGCTGTCGGCGCCTCCAATGAGTCGCTCAAGGTGCTCCGCAAGCTCTTTGACGACGGGGCCATCACCGGCGCCCAGTATGACGCGGGCCGAAAAGCCCTGACCGAGCCCGCCATCGACGCCGCTGCCACGGCTCGGCGCGAGGTCTACGCCGACTTGGCGGCCGGGCGGCTGAGCCCCAAGTACCTTCAGGATGTGCTGGCCCGACGGCTGAAGGAGGCCGAGGTGCCGCAGCCTGCCGCAGCCCCCGCCGGCGAAAAGCCCGCCATCGCTATCGTCCCCTTCGAGGTCTACGGCGACCTGCGCGTCAAGGACGCCGGCGTGATGCTGGCCGAGCGGATGCTGCCCCTCTTCGGCGCCCGCTACATGCTGATCGATCAGATGCAGCTTCGCCGTTTCGTTGAGCAGGACGACCTGACCCTCGCGGGGCTTGCCCAGGCCGTCCAGGCGCCCGCGACCAAGGGGTTGACCAAGGCCGTCAAGCTTCGCGCCGTCCGCTACCTTGTGGTCGGCAGCGTGTCGGCCTCGCCCGGTGGGCGGCTCAGCATCACCGCCCGACTGAGCGACTGGCAGACCGGGCGGATCGAGTCCGGCCGGCTTGCCCAGATTGCCGGCGACAACTGGGATGCCCTTGTAAGGCGGCTACCACTGCTGGCCGCCAAGCTGACGGGCAG
>JAUWQU010000613.1 GCA_030610965.1 Phycisphaerae bacterium | reverse complement strand
ACATGCCTTTTTCCTTGCGGGCGCGGATTGTCTTTTCGAGTTCGCGCAATTCCGGCCGGACGGCCGTGGCGGCGGGGCCGTAGGTATCGAGGATGGTCAGCAGCGCGGGTATTCGCCTGTGCTTGCCCCAGCGGTTGACGCCCATCATGCGGATGCACAGGGCCATGCCTTCCTTGATGCGGTACTTGGCGAAAAGCTCCAGGCTGCGCAGCCGCCCGCCGTCGGCGAACATCACGCCGCTCGGCGACGGGGTGTAGATCGATTCGTATATCGCCGGCAGGATCGGCTTGATCTCGTCGTAGGTCAATTGCTTGTAGACCGACGTGATCGTGCCGCGTGCGCGCCCGTCGTCGTTGGTCAGCAGGCGCCGGACGGCGGCGTAGAGTTTCTTTCGGTCGACGCCTTCGATGGACTTGGCGAACAGCCCGCCCCTGCCCATCGCGCCGCCGGGATAGAACATCGCGTAGCAGATGTATCGCTGGGTGAACTCGCGCGGGTCGGCCTGGTCGGACGCCACGGCCAGGTCGAGCAGCTCGTCAGTGGCGGGCCGGGCCGGATTGCCGATGGCCGCAAGGGCGTAAGTGGCCTGGATGCGAAGCCAGACGTCGTTGGATTTCAGGGCCTTGGTCAGGGCCGGGACGGCCGAGGCGGCCTTCATCGCCCGCAGCGCAGCGCACGCGCCATAGCGTGTGTTGGCCTGGTCGGCGGAGAGCATTCTGATGACAGCCTGGGCCGTCGCGTCGTCCGCCTTTTGGGCCAGGGCATTGCTTGCTCGCAGGCGAACCGGCGGCAACCAACTGGTCAGGTCCTTCAGCAGGTCCTGCTTCGACTTGGCGAGATAAGGCGTCATGCCACGTTCGGGTACGACGAAGCCTCGCCCGTCCTCTATTGTCTCGGCCAGTTCCGCGCCGGTAAGCTCGGCGGCCTTGTGGGTTCCCTTTCCGGTGACGTAGAGCCTTCTGCCCGGCATGAGGTAGGCCAGCAGGTACGCGCCGGTGCAGTCCCATCTGCCGTATTTGTCTCCCTTGCCGGCGCCCTGGTATACGAAGCTGCCGTCCCATTTGCGGGCCAGGTCGTAGTACCAACGCATTTCCTTCAGGTAAGCCGCCGTGGCCGCCGGCCCCGATCGGGCGGCGCCGATGGCGCCCCACAGATAGCTGAAGTAGTTGCCCGTGTGACCCATCTCGCTCTCGCCGTAGGACGCCACGGTCATTCGCGAGAAGAAGGCCGCCCCGTCGACGCGGCCCAGCACGTCGAATATCACCGCCGCGATGCCGTTCTTGCCGTTGTCGGCGTGGTTGGAGCCCGGGTTGTGATCGCCGTAGGGGATCGAGCCCTTGTTGATGTAGAACTCGAAGAACCGCGTGCCCCTGGCGATCGCGTCGGTGACCTCCTTGTCCTTCACGCCGCACTTGGCGGCCAGGGCCATCGACAACTGGCAGACGAGCCCCGCCTGGTTCAGCGCGCCGTAGCCTCCGAGCCGGCCGTGAATCTGCCCGTTGTTGGCCTCCGGCCATGCCATCCCGTGGCCCCACGTGCCCACGCAGCTCTGCCCGCGGGCCATGGCGTTGGAGAAGACCCGAATCGCCGGCAGGACTTCCCTGTCGCCGGTGGCGAGGTAATACTCGGTCAGGAACAGGTTGCGGTATCCCCACTGCCAGGCCACCATGCCGCGGGCGTTTTCGAGGTTGAGGTTCTTCGGGCCGACCTCATGGGCCAGCTTGGCCACGAGCGGAACGTACCTCCTGTCGCCGGTGGCCAGAAGGGCAAGCGCTCCGATCTGGCCGTGTATGCTGGGCCCGATGCTCCGGGCGAGGTAGGCGGCGCCCATTTGGACGATCTTCCTGGACTTTTCACAGCCGCCGAACGGCGATTGCTTGCCGTAGCTGCCCATTACCCGCAGCGGGACGGTTACGGAAAGCTCCTTGCCCTTTCGCCAGAGCAGCAGTTGGAGCTTCCCCCGCCCGGCCTTGGTTTCGGCGGCCGTGACGGCGTCGCCGAACGCGACGCGGGCATCCGAGGTGAACTTTCCTCCGCCGACTCCGAGTATGACGTCGCCGACCTGGACGATGCCCTCGGATGGTGACCCTTTGTCCACCTTCGTCACGAGGATCTGCCGGGCATCGGTCGTGACCATCGACCACGCCCACATGCCGCCGCGCAGGCCCGTTGGCCCGAGGTTCCAGTCGTGCTTGTCGGCGAGCTTGCCGCCCTGGGTCAGGTCCTCGACGGGGGGCTTGGCCCTGGCGGCGGCCAGCGGGCCCGAGCCCAACAGTGCAAGCGTTACCATAGCGATCGGCAGCCAGCGGCCGATACGTCTGCTGAACGCCGAGGTCATGTTAAGCATTTTCTTTGCCTTTCAAGATTGGTCTTGCGAAGCCTTCAGACATCAACGAACGCGCCGGTTGCCTCTCGTGTCAGAACTTGCCCTTGGCCGAGGCGATTATGTTCCGCTTGCCGTCCGTCCAGTGGTCCCGGTACCAGGAGCACTTTTCGAAGGTGTCGTCGAGTGCCTTCATCTTCTTCGCCATCTGGCCGCGGAGGCGGTCCAGCGTTTCCTTGTGAGCGGCGTTCGCGGCGAGGTTTTCCATCTGGAGCGGGTCGGACTGGTTGTCGAAAAGCAGCTCGGACTTGTCGCGCAGATAGATGGCGTAGGTGTACCGCTTGTCGCGGACGGCCCGCCACTCGAAGCCGTCCTTCCACAGGTAGGTGTGCCCGAGCCCCTGGAGGAAGGCGAACTCCGGCTCGGAGCCCTTGGCGCCCTTGGCCAGGTCGCTGAGGTCCATCCCCTCGACGGAGCTGGGAATGTCCAGGCCCATCAGGCCCAGCAGCGTGGGCATGATGTCCGGCGTACTTATGCAGGCGTCGGAGACGAGCGAGGGGGGAATCGTTCCGGGCCAGCGGACGATCATCGGGACGCGGGAGGACGGTTCGTAGAACGTCAGCTTGAACACGCGGGAATTGGCGCCGAACATCTCGCCGTGGTCGCTCGTGAAGACGATGATCGTGTCCTTCTCGATCCCGGCGTCGCTGACGGCCTGCATTATCCGCCCGACGTTGTGGTCCAGGTTCGCCGTCATCGCGTAGTACACGCGCTGGTAGTCGGGGATGTTGGGCTTCCACCGCTCGACCCAGGCCTTGGGGTTCGTGTTGCGGTCCATGTACGGGTCGGGCGTGTCGGAGAAGCTCTCGGGCAGCGGGAAGTCGACGTCCTTGAACTTCTCGAGGTACTCGGCGGGGACATTTTTGGCCCCCCATGGGTCGTGGGGCGTCCCGAGCGAGAGCGTGAGGTAGAATGGCTTGTCCTTACCGGCGCGGGTGCGGATGAAGTCGATGGCCATGCCGGTCTGGCCGTCAGGCTCGAAGCCCTCGAACGTGCGCTTCACCGGATCGTCCATGTAG
>JAUWQU010000095.1 GCA_030610965.1 Phycisphaerae bacterium | reverse complement strand
TTGTCGAACTCCATGCACACATCCACCGACACGCGGCAGGCGCGCAGCAAGCGGTCGATGAACCGCCGCGTCGGCACACTGGTCTCGAAGGCCACAAAACGCTCCCCCTTGATGTCCGACGGGTCCAGGCTCGTCCGACCGGCCAGGCGGTGATCCGGCGCGCAAACCACCATCAGTTCCTCGTCAGCGAAAGGGATGATGTCAATCGACCTGTGCTTGTCGGGCAGCGCGACAATGCCCAGGTCCATCTCGCCGCTGAGCACGGCGGAGGTTATCTCGTCCCACTTGGTGTACCGCACCTCCAGCTTGACCTGGGGATGGGTCTGGAGGAACTTTCGCACGTAAGCATCCAGCAGGTAGAAGCCGACCGAGTAGATCGTGCCCACCCGCAGCACGGGCGAGGCGGATTGGATGATCTTGTCTACCTCATCGAGCATCAACTCGACGCGGGCCAGGACGTCCTTGGCGCCGCGATAGAACGCCTTGCCGACATCCGTCGGCTCGGCGCCGCCGGCGCCGCGGATCAACAGCCGCGTGTCAAGGTCGCGCTCCAGCGCGGCCACCTGCTGCGACACGGCAGACTGGCTGAGGTTGTTCATCTCGGCGGCGCGCGTGAAGCTCTTGGCCTCCACCACGTCGCAGAAGGTTCGCATCACGCTGGTGCTCAGTGATTCGACGTGCGTCTTCATATAGCCTTGTCTCCAGTCGCCTTTGCCCGCTCGCCCGGCGTCAGGGCTTGCCCGTCGCTTGCGGCTGGGCTGGGTTCTGCCGGTCGGTCACATAGCAGACCACGTGCTGTTTGAGGGGGTTGGCGTTTAGCACGAACTGCCGGCCGGGCGGAAGGTCGGCAGTGTCGACCACGCGGATCGCTTCGGCCCACTGGGCCGCGCCGGGCAGGATGTCGGCCAGGCGGTTGGTAGCGCCGCACAGCAGCTTCTCGTTGCAGAAGGCATTGCCCCGCCCGGGGAACAGGGCGAAGTAGAGGATGTCCATCTCGATCATCTCGCTGAAGAAGTGCGTTCCCAGCGACACGTCGGGCACGACCTCCTTGCTCATCGCGACGATCTCGCAGATGGCGCTTACGGTGTTGATATCCGAGAACCGCACCGGCACGCCCAGCGAGGGGGTGGTGGTCCCCCACCGTCCGGGCCCGGCCAGCAGGATCGCCGGCTGCTGCTTGCTTGCCGATGCGTGGCAGATCTCGCCGATGACGCGTGCGACTGAATAACGGTCGCGGATGGGGAGCTGCGAGTACTGCTCCGGCACGACGTAGATGATCCTGTCGAGCTTGCTGATCTCGGCCTGTCCGATGACGGCCCCACAGGCCTCGATTATCTTGCGGTCGGCCGGCAGATCGCGCGGCGCGTCAGCTATCACCCCGCCGCCGCGGACCTGCAGCGGCCGGCACTGGACGATGTTGATCTTGTGCGAGCCGCTGAAGAAGTTCGCGGTGAACTCCACGTCCACCGGGCAGCCGTAGGACTCCTGGAGAACGCTCATCATCTCCCGCAGGTCCGGCACGAAGCTCGTCCGGTCGAAGAGCCTCTCGAACGTCAGCACCCACGGGAAGGCGTCGGTTATGCCGGCCTCTTCCGCGCGGCGGTCCGTTTCCCTGTCCCTGCTGGCAAGCAGTTCCAGCGGAAGCTCGCCTTCCGTGACATGCGATATCACGTCTCGGAAGCGTCGGCTCACCAGTTGGTTGGCAGCCAGGTCAAGCACGTCCACGTTTCGCTGGGAGTATTGGCGGACCTCCTTGAAGTCCGTCTCGGGCCGGCGGCGCGGGTCGTTCAGGGCGACGACTCGCGTGTAGTCGTCGTCGCTGCGGTCGACGGCCCGGGTGCCCATGCCGAAGACCAGCCTGGTCATGCCGGCCTCCGGGTCGATGGCCTTGTCCCACACGTACGGGTTGAACGAAAGCGCCACGCCGGCGATCTGCGGGAAGAACAGGTTGTCGTACATTCTGCCGCTGACTCGCTGGACAAGCAGGGCCATCTGCTCGTCGCGGTCCAGCAGGCCGCGCTGCTTTCGGTATATAAGGGCCTTCTCGCTCATGGTCGAGGCGTAGATCGTCCGCACCGCGGCCAGGAAGTCCTCGAGCCGCTGGTGGCGCGGGCCCTGGTTGGCGCAGAAGACGCTCTCGTACTTGCCGGCGAACGCGTTGCCGAAGTTGGCCTCCAGCAGGCTGCTGGAGCGGACGATGATCGGCGACTGGCCGAAGTAGTCGAGCATGTCCTCGAACTGCCGGCTGACGTTGTCCGGGAACGAGCCGATGAGCATTCGCTGTCGCGCCCGCTCGGCGCCGATCAGGAAGCCGTCCTGGTCGGTCTTTCGCTCGCGCATCCACCATATGCCGTTTCTGACGATGTACGAGTAGAACACGTCCGAGCCGATGTAGAACGAGTCGTGCGGCTCCAGCAGCGACGCACACCGCGGCGCCTTGCGGCGGAGGATCGCCCGGGCAAGCAGCATGCCGACGCTTTTTCCGCCGATGAGCCCCGTGCCGATCATCCGCTTGCCGATCTCGACAAGGTCCGCAAGCGTGAGAAACTCCTCGGCCAGCTCGAGCACCCGCTCGTCACGAGAGACTGCCATCCGCAGCAGTCGGCGGCGGCACTCGTCGACCTGCCGATCGACATCCTGATCGCCCTCGCCCAGCGTGACGAGTTCCTGGGCCTGGGCGAACGAGCGGTTCCACAGGCCGAGCTGGTGCGTGATGGACTCCTGCCTCGCCCACGGGACGGTGTTGCGGACCTCGCTGATGGTGGCGCTCTCGGTGACGGGCCTGAACTCGTCGCCCTGCCAGACGTGCAGCATGTGCATGGTCGGCGAGTGCCGCGACTGGACCTTCCAGGGATGCACGTAAAGCCGCTCGTCGTGGCGGTAGACGTCCACGAGTACCTGCGCGGTTTCCGATATCGCGCCGATGGCCTGGTGGGAGTGCATGTTGCGGCGCAGCCCGAAGTACGCTATCGCCTCGATGTCGTAAAGGTACGGGCAGGTCAGCATGAACCAGTTGCCGAGCATCTGGTCGCTGTACCACGCGTCGGCCAGGTCCGACACGCAGTCGAAGAGGTAGTATCCGCCCCGCCCGGTCTTTTCGATGACCTTGTGAATCTGCGTGACGAACGACTCGAATCCGGCGCGGGGGTTGAGCTTGTGGACCTCCGCAACCGTGTCGTTGCCGATCAGGGGCGGGTCGTCGCTGAAGCGGAAGTAGATCAGCGGCTGGCCGAGCCTCTCGGCCGCTTGGCAGAACGGGGCCACGAACTGCGCGTACTCGCGGAACGAGTCCACCCGCCAGACGAGATTGTCGCCCGGGATAAGGCCCTTTATCATCTGGTCGAAGCCGGGCAGGCCCGTGCTTAAGCTTGCGTCGATCTGTGCCATGTCTTCCTCGCCCCCTCTTTGCCGGCCGGCGCGGCCGGGACTATGATTAGGAGCCCTGAAGCGACCTATTAGATTCGCTGATAGGCGGCCTTCTTGCTTATCGAGTATACTCTATGGCCACGCACCCGCAAACGGCGGATGCGCCGGGAATCGCAGGCTGCGGCCGCGTCTCGGCGGCGCGTGCTTTGTCAGGGCGCGTCAGATTTCTAAGGGAAAAGGAAAAAACAATGAATGTCGCCAATGGGCCCAAGACATACTCCGAGGCCTTTTCGGACTCGTACGTCGAGCAGTTGATGGCCGGCATGATGGCCAAGAACCCCGGCGAGGCGGAGTTCCACCAGGCCGTGCGCGAAGTGGCCGAGTCGGTCGAGGTCGTCTACCGCAAGAACCCCGAGTACGCCAAGCTCCGCGTCTTCGAGCGGATGATCGAGCCGGAGCGGCAGATCATCTTCCGCGTCCCGTGGATAGACGACAAGGGCGAGGTGCGGATCAACCGCGGCTTCCGCGTCGAGTTCAACTCCGCCCTTGGCCCCTACAAGGGCGGGCTGCGGTTCCACCCGTCGGTGTACCTGGGCATCATCAAGTTCCTGGGTTTCGAACAGATATTCAAGAACGCCCTGACGACCACCCCCATCGGCGGCGGCAAGGGCGGCAGCGACTTCGACCCAAGGGCAAGAGCGACATGGAAGTCATGCGCTTCTGCCAGGCGTTCATGAGCGAACTGTTCCGCCACATCGGCGCCGACACCGACGTTCCCGCCGGCGACATCGGCGTGGGCGGCAGGGAAATCGGCTACATGTTCGGCCAGTACAAGAAGCTCACCAACGTCTTCACGGGCGTGCTGACGGGCAAGGGCCTGGAATGGGGCGGCTCGCTTGTCCGCACCGAGGCCACCGGCTACGGCCTGGTGTACCTCGTCAGCCGCATGCTCCAGGACCGCAAGACCGACTGGAAGGGCAAGAAGGTCGTCGTCAGCGGTTCGGGCAACGTGGCCATCTACGCCACGCAGAAGGTCCACGAGCTTGGCGGCAAGGTCGTCGCCGTCTCCGACAGCAACGGCTACGTCGTAGATGAGGCCGGCATCCGGTTGGACACCGTCAGGCGGATCAAGGAGATCGAGCGCGGGCGGATCAAGGAATACGTCGCCGAGCATCCCAAGGCCCAGTTCGTCGAGGGCTGCCGGGGCATCTGGTCCGTGCCGTGCGACGTTGCCCTGCCGTCGGCGACCCAAAACGAGCTCGACGGCGAGGAGGCCAAGACTCTGGTGAGCAACGGCTGCATCGCCGTCGGCGAAGGCGCCAACATGCCCTCGACCCCCGAGGCCGTGGATGTCTTCCACGACGCCGGGGTCTCTTTCGGCCCGGCCAAGGCCGCCAATGCCGGCGGCGTCGCCACCAGCGCCCTGGAGATGTGCCAGAACTCGATGCGACTGAACTGGACCTTCGAGGAAGTCGACCGCCGCCTCAAGACCATCATGGACGCGGTGTACGACCAATGCACCGGCGCTGCCGAGGCATACGGCATGAAGGGCAACTTGGTTGCCGGCGCCAACATCGCCGGCTTCCTGAAGGTCGCCAAGGCGATGATGGCTCAGGGCATCGTGTAACGAACCCGCTTGCCTTAATCGCACATAACACTTGAGAGAAACAACCGGCCCCCTGGCGCGAACCCGCGTCACAGGGCCGGCTCTTTGCGCGAGAGGCCCACGTTTTTCTGCAATTCCGCTGCGCAAGGTTCGTTGCTGGGAATATACTC
This sequence comes from Phycisphaerae bacterium, assembly GCA_030610965.1. Taxonomy (GTDB): domain Bacteria; phylum Planctomycetota; class Phycisphaerae; order SM23-33; family SM23-33; genus JAUWQU01. The sequence continues at coordinate 3,907 of JAUWQU010000095.1, read as the reverse complement.
CTACGGTACGGCATGGGAATGCCTCCCCGGGGCCCTTACAAGAAGGAGAACTCGCATGAGAGAGTTGATGCTTGCCTTTCTCGTCGGCGCTGCCTGTCTGAGCGGCGGGTGTCAAGTCTCTCACGGTGGTCGGTCTTTACTGGCTTCGAAATTCCTCACCGCCACTTTCGGTGCCCCGGCCAGCGAATCAGAGCCCGGGGCGCCGGCCGAGCCGTTGTTGGAAGCCGAAGCCCCGACTCCCCTGCTAACGGTTATGTCGCCGCGGAAGGTTATCTACACCGGGCGGTTCAACGTCGCAGTCGGCGACGTCGATTCCTCCATCCAGGCTGTCAAGGCCATGGCGGACAACCTCGGCGGCTACATGCTGCGGATGACGGTCAACGCCATCGCCGTTCGCATCCCGGCCGCAAAGTTCGATTCCGCCGTCGCGGAACTCGCCAAGCTTGGAACGGTGATCGACAAGGACATAACCGCCCGGGACGTGACGGACCAGCACCTCGACCTCGATATGCGCCTCAGGAACGCCAAGGCCCTGCAGAAGAAGCTCATCGCGCTGCTGGAAAAGTCCCAGGCGGTCCGAGACACGCTGGAGATCGAGAAGGAACTCCAGCGGGTCTCCACGGAGATCGAGCGTATCGAGGGGCAGATCAACAAGCTGTCGCACGATGTCGCCTACTCGACGCTGACGGTCACCTTTACCCTGACCCGCAACGCCCCGGCCGAGACGCGAGTCAAGCTGCCCTTCCGCTGGCTTGGGAGCCTTGGGCTCGATCAACTCCTCGCGTTCTGAAGGCACGAAAGGAAACGCCAATGAGACACTCATTGACCGCTATCTTTGTAGTACTGCTGGCCCTGTCCGGATGCTCGCCGTCGATGCAGTTCCCCCCGGGATTTGTCGAGGTGGAGAAGTACGACCTGGGGCCATACGACCAGCGGGCCGTCTCGGCCGACGGGGTCGTCGTCGCCCTTCGCTCGGAAACCAACCCGAAGAATGCCTCGCTGGACTTTTGGGTCACGGCGATCCGCGACGAGTTGGTCAATCGGCGCGGCTACTTTTTGACCAAGGAAGAGCCGCTGGCCCAATCCGGCGATACCGCGCCCGGCAGGCTGATGACATTCACCGCCCAGAGGTCGGGTGTGGAATTCACCTACATGGCGGCGGTGCATGTCCAGGGCGGGAAAGTCCTTATAGCCGAGGCGGGCGGCAAGAGCGAGACGGTTGTGCATAGGATGGACGACCTCCGCAAGGCGCTTTCCAGCGTCCGGGCCGGCGGGGTCTGAAAAAAGGGCCACTGCCGCCCCCTGACCGGCAAGGTCTTGGCTGACGGTTGTTTTGCACGGTTGCATATGATACGTCGTACCGCGTATCCTAAATATGCTCCCGGCGTCGTGCCGGGCAAACCGTGCATAACAGCATAGAAAGCCATGACGGATGTTTGAGATTCTCAGCAACGACGAGATCGCACCACTGGTCCACCGGATGGTGGTTCGGGCGCCGCGGATCGCCGCGGCCCGAAAGCCGGGGCAGTTTGTGATCGTCCGCCACGAGGAAGGCGACGAGCGGATTCCGCTCACCATCGCCGACGCCGCCGACCAGGCGGGCCCCCTTACCCTTATTATCCAAGCCGTCGGGCAGGGCACGAAGGACATCGTCGCCACCGAAGGCGGCGGCGGAATCCTCGACGTCGCCGGTCCGCTGGGCATGCCCACGGAGATCGAGAAGCTCGGGCGCGTCGTCTGCGTAGGCGGCGGCGTCGGCACGGCTGTGCTCTATCCGCTGGCCAAGGCCCTGGCAGGCGCGGGCAACGAGGTCGTCACCATAATCGGCGGCAGAAGCGCCCCCCACGTGATACTCCGCGACGAACTCGCGGCCTTCTGCAAGCAGGTCCTATGCACAACCGAGGACGGCTCGCTGGGCGTAAAGGGCTTCGTCACGGCCGTGCTCAAGGAGATACTCGAAGACGACGCCCGCAGGCCCGCCGCGGTCTACGCTGTCGGCCCCGTGCCCATGATGGCGGCGGTGTCGGACATGACGCGCGAGTATGCCGTGCGGACGATCGTGAGCCTCAACCCCATCATGGTCGACGGCACGGGCATGTGCGGCGGCTGTCGCGTCACAGTCGGCGGCGAGATCAAGTTCGCCTGCGTCGACGGGCCGGAATTCGACGGGCACGCCGTGGACTTCCGCGAGTTGGCCAGCCGGCAGAACATGTACAAGGAACACCAGTGCCGCCTGGACGACCAGGCGAACTCCCCGACGGCGGGAGGTGACAAGTGAGCATCGAAGAGATGACCCCCAAGCAGCGCATGGCCATCGAGCGGGCGACCATGCCCGAGCAGTCCGCCGAGGTCCGCGGCGCGAACTTCTCCGAAGTAAACCTCGGCCTGGCCGAGGCAGCCGCCGTCAAGGAGGCCCAGCGCTGCCTCCAGTGCAAGCACGCCCCGTGCGTGGAAGGCTGCCCGGTGGCGGTGCGGATTCCGGAGTTCCTGGCCTGCCTCGCCGCCGGCGACATCGCCGGCGCTGCCGGAATCCTGCAGGCCGACAACGCACTGCCCGCCACGACGGGCCGGGTCTGCCCGCAGGAAACCCAGTGTGAGGCCAAGTGTATTCGGGGCAAGAAGGGCGACGCGGTGGCTGTCGGCTGGCTCGAGCGGTTCGTCGCCGACTGGGCGGCCGCCAACAACGTTCAAACGCTCTCGGCGCCGGCCCAACTCACCGGGCGGAAGGTGGCCGTCGTGGGCTCGGGCCCCAGCGGCCTGACCACCGCGGGCGAGCTGGCCCGCATGGGTCACGACGTTACCGTCTTCGAGGCCCTGCACGCCACCGGCGGCGTGCTGCGGTACGGCATTCCGGAATTCCGCCTGCCCAAGCGGATCGTCGACCGCGAGGTGGACAACCTTCGCGGCCTCGGTGTGAAGATCGAGTGCAACGTGATCGTCGGCAAGACGCTGACCGTGCCGCAGATCATGGAGGAATTCGACGCCTGCTACATCGCCAACGGGGCGGGGCTGCCCATGTTCCTCAACGTGCCCGGCGAGAACCTCAAGGGCGTCTACTCGTCAAACGAGTATCTCACCCGCGTGAACCTGATGGCCGCGTACAAGCCCGAGAGCGCCACGCCCATCGCCCGCGGCGACGTGGCGGTGGTATTCGGCGGAGGCAACACGGCGATGGACGCCGTCCGAACCGCCCGGCGGCTCGGCTCGCGGCGGGCGGTACTCGCCTACCGTCGCGGCCGCGCTGAGATGCCCGCCCGAACCGAGGAAATCCACCACGCCGAGCAGGAAGGCGTGGAGTTCATGTTCCTGGTAGCGCCGCTTGAGGTACTCGGCGACGAGGCCGGATGGGTCCGGAGCGTGCGCCTGCAACGCATGGAACTCGGCGAACCCGACTCCTCCGGCCGGCGGCGACCGGTGCCGATCGCCGACAGCGAATTCGAGATCGCCGCCAACATCGTCGTCGTGGCCGTCGGCACGCGGGCCAACCCCCTGCTGACAGCGACCTGCCCCGAGTTGAAGCTCGACAAATGGGGCAACATAGTCGCCGATGAAAACCAGATGACCAGCATCCCCGGCGTCTTCGCCGGCGGCGACATAGTCCGCGGCGGCGCGACCGTTATCCTCGCCATGGGCGACGGCAAGAGAGCGGCCGTGACGATGGGCGAGTACCTCGCGTCGCTGGATAAGAAGGACTGACCGCACCTCGACGGCCCTTGACCACGGATTCCCTTGCCGAGGATTCACTTGCCAGGATTGTCACTCAGAGTTCCGCACCCAGGGATTGCTATCCCTGGGCTTCAAGAGGTCCGCTCCGGATTCCGCGGAAGTCACCCGGTCACCAAACCGCCCCGAGGGGTCAGGAACCTTTTCTGCCCGAAACGGAGGGGTCAGGAATCTTTTCTGCCCG
>JAUWQU010000049.1 GCA_030610965.1 Phycisphaerae bacterium | reverse complement strand
CATCTGCTGAGGGAACTGGGGAAAGTGGACGAGCGCAACAACTCCGCCGAGTGGAAGGCGTTCGCCAAGATGCTGCGCCGGCTGGTGCGGGATGGCATTCGGCTGCGCAAGCGGCCGGACTTCTCGCCGGAGAAGTACCGATCGCGCATTCGTCGGATCGACCGGCGGCTGGTGGCCATATCGGAGGCGAGGTACGGTGACGCCGACGCGGCCCGGCTGGCCAAGCGTTTGCGGCGGCACACCGACGAGTTGTTCACGTTCCTGGACTATCCGGAGGTGACGTTCGACAACAACCTCGCCGAGCGGATGATTCGGCCGGCGGTGATCCTGCGGAAGATCAGCCAGTGCAACCGCAGCGAGAAGGGGGCCGCCGTGCAGGCCGTGCTCATGAGCGTGTATCGGACTTTGAAGTTGCGAGGCCACGATCCTCTGGCGACTATCACCTCAGCCCTGCAAGCCTACCTGACCACTGGCCAACTTCCCCCGCTGCCGGTACAATCCGTTGCAGACGGGTGAAGTATTACCAAAGAAGTAACGCCCAATCCGTGGTTCAAGGACGGCAAACGCTGGGCGCGACCGAAGGGTGCGTATTCCACAGACCTCATCTCGGACTTCGTTGTCGACTTCATCGAAGTCACGGCAAAGAGCGACAAGCCGTTCTTTATTTATGGGGCGCATTTCGCCCCGCACTGGCCGCTACAGGCCGACGAGAAGGACATTGCGCCCTATCGGGAACTCTACGAGAAGACGGACCGCGCGAAGCTGATGCAGGCGCGACTCGATCGCCTCATTAAGGACGGGCTGATCCCCAAAGGAACAAAGCTTCATCAATCGGCCCTGAATGCAAAGTCGCCGAACGACGGCACCCCGCTCACCGAACGGATGGCCATTCATGCGGCCATGGTCGAGAGTATCGATCGCAGTGTAGCTGACATGATGGTCGCACTCGAGAAAGCCGGCAAGCTCGAGAATTCCCTGATTCTCGTCCTGTCAGACAACGGATCCAGCAGCCAGTTGTGTTACAACCGGCCGCGACCCCAAGAGGTCCGCGCCGGCAGCGTGGAGACATTCATCAACCATGGCCCCGCATTGGCCGCGCTCAACAATACACCCTTCAGAAACTACAAGGCGTCCGACTACGAGGGCGGTATTGCCTCACCGTTGGTTGCCTGGTGGCCTAAGGGCCTGAAAGGCAAGGGCCGCATTTCCCACCGTCTCTCACACATTGCCGACATCATGCCGACCTGCCTTGAACTGGCGGGCGCCACGTATCCGTCGACATTCGAGGGCCGGCACCTCCTGCCAATGGCCGGGAAGAGCTTTGTCAACGTGCTGCGCGGTTCAGAAGACGCGCAGGATGCTCACCGGGTCATCGCGTGGCCAAAAGCCTTACGGGAAGGCGACTGGAAGCTGATGTTGGGCAAGAAGCCGGAACTGTACCGGATCAGCCAGGACAGAAATGAATCGAAGAATCTCGCCGCCCAGTTTCCCCATCGGGTTCAGAAGATGAAACAGATCCACGCGGGTCTAACCGCAACGCTCCGAATACGAAGGAAATAGGGAAACGGGGAAACGCGGAGGTTTGCGTGATGAACCAGGCATTGACGCGGAGAGCATTCATGAAGGCCGCGGCAGCCACAACAGCCGGCGTGGCATTGATGAACTCCCATGCGGAGGGGAGAAGGCCGATGGAACAAGGCAGCGACGGATCGACGCGACCCAATATTCTCTGGATTACGACCGAGGATATGAGCCCGCACCTGGGCTGTTTTGGCGACCCGATCGCGCGTACGCCTCACCTGGATCAGCTGGCCCAACAGGGCGTATGGTCCCAAAACTCGGCCGCGGGCCGAGAATGGGCGAGATCAGCCTCTTCGAAACAACGGCGGCCCGCGTGGGACCAATGCTGAAAGAGCTCCACGATCAACATCACGCCTGACGAGACGCGGATTGGCCCGGCAGCCAGAGTCCGACGATCCCCGAGCCCGCCACGATGGGCCTGCTGGCCCTGTGCGCCCTGGCAGTGGTCCGGCGCCGCAGGCGGAAAGAAGTGAACGTGGCCTAAGCAGCGTTCAACGCTACCTCTCATCGCGGGCGGGGCCCCTTCGCCTCAGGGGCCCGGCCGCGCGGGATAAAAGTGTCAGAGTCAACCTGCTCCGAGAGATGCCTCCTCTCAAGATGACCGACACTCTCTCCGGTCCCGGCGGCTGCCCCGCGGGCGATCCATATCGCTCCGACCTCCGTTATGAGCCAAGAGGTACCTGATCCACGATCGCAGCCCGCTGTTTACGAAGGAGTTCACCGCGATTCTCAAGGCGGCGGGTGTGACGACGATCAAGCTGCCCCCGCGGAGTCCGAATCTGACTCCGCACGCGGAGCGCTTCGTGAGATCCATCAAGTCCGAGTGCCTGAGCAAGATGATCTTCTTTGGCGAGAGCCAGTTGCGGCGCGCCGTGAAACAGTTCGTCGCCCATTACCACGAAGAACGGAATCACCAAGGCTTGGACAACCAACTGATTAAGCCAGGAGAGTCTGTCGGGAAGGCCGACGGGGAGATCCGGTGCCGTGAGCGTCTGGGCGGGCTGCTTCGGTACTACCATCGCGCTGCGTAGGCGTGGCGGCGGGGGTGAGACTGCAGGGCGCCATGCACAGTCTGCGGCAATCAGGCGGCTTCGGTGTTGAGACAATCGCCTATCCATCATTGCAGACCGCGCCCAGAATCTGCCCCGCAAACATGGCTCGCAGGTCCGATCGAGTTTTGGAACCATACGCCCACGGCGGTCGTGGGCATGAGGCCATCCGGGAAATCCCGGATCACAGAGGCCCGAATCGGCCGGAAGCATGCCGCCCGGGCGGATTGCTCGGTCGTAGAGCAGATGAAGTGTTTGCTGTTCACCCGATCGGCGGTAGAATCGTTGGAAAGGCCGATGGTCCCGGCGCGTTGTGGTAACCATCTGCTGGCGGTGGGTGAATGACAGGGCAGCCAAACGGAGAATAATCCATGGCGAGCAAACCTGGTGCGAAACGTGTCGTCCTTTTTGCTGCTACCGTAGTGGTCGCCTGCCTGCCGGGATGGGCGGTCGCCGCGCCGGAGCCTACGCACGCGGACGTCAAGTACGGCACGCACGAGCGGAACGTGCTGGACTTCTGGAAGGCCGCCGGTGACAAGCCCACGCCGCTGGTGGTGTACTTCCACGGCGGGGGGTTTACCGGAGGCGACAAGAGCCACTTCTACCGCAGTTCCATTCTGTCAACTTACTACCCGAAGGGCGTCAGCTTCGCCACGGTCAACTACCCCTTCCTTAAGCACGTCGGAAACGACTACGGCGCCATTCTCCGCCACACGGCCGACGCCATGAAGTTCATCGCCTCCAAGGCTAAGGAGTGGAATATCGACACCCGCCGAATCACGGTGGCGGGTTCGTCGGCCGGGGCGCTGATCAGCGAGCACATTGCCTACCGCGAGAAGATTCCTGTCACGGCCGTCTACGCCACGCTTCAGCCTATGGGTACGGACATGATGATCCTGCCGCACATCAGCCGGGGCGGCCCGCCGATCATCGTTCATAACTTCACCGGCCCCGACGACGAGGTCCACCACGTGCGGTTCGCGAAGATGGTCGGCGAGCGGTGCAAGAAGGTGGGCGTGTACTGCGAAGTCTGGGGCACGAAAGCCAACGGACTGCCCGTGCTGCCGGTAGGGGAAACCATGGATGCGCGGGTGATGAACCTGTTCTACAAGTCCTGGCGGCTTGGGCCGGATGGCAAGGAGTTGGAGACTCCCGCCGTCAAGGCCGCTCTGCTTCGCGCCCAACAGGCCGAGGCCAGACTCGCTGCCGCCGAGAAACTCATCGCGGACAAGCAGTACGCCCAGGCGGCCGAGCAACTCCGCCTGCTGGCCAAGCGCAGCGCGAGCAGCGATGTCGGCAAACGGGCCGCGGCGCGACTCAAGGCGATGATGGAAGATCCCGTGATCGCCGCGTCGCTGGTCGAAACGGAGGCAAAGGCGTTAGAGCAGAGGTGCCTCGCCGCGGAGAGCAAGAAGGACTACGCCCTAGCCATCAAGCTTTACGAGCAGTACGTCCGGCAGTTCGCCAAGGCCGCCCGGTTCGAGAAGGTCAAGGCACACCTGGAGTCGCTGAAGTCCGACAAGTCGATCCAGGCCGCCATCAAGATCGACCAGGCCGACAAAGAGGGCAAGGGCTGGCTGTCCCTGGCCGACAACTACGCCAAGGCCGGCATGACCGACAAGGCCAGACTCTACCTCACGAAGATCATCGACAAGTACGGTGACACCGACTGGGGCGCCAAGGCCCGCGCCCGCCTGGACAAAATCGGCGGCAAGTGAGCCACCCGCCGGGCCCGGATCCGCCCCGCAAGCATTGCGCACGTAGAGCGCGATTCCGGCGGCCACGGCCCAGTGGATTCGGCCGAGACCGCTTAGCGCGCATAAGCAGGAGTCCGGCTGTCGGCGCCCGTCAGGCCTATTTTCGTTCTAAGTTGATTACGCGCCAACCTCGCGCGCGCTAGGCCGTCTTCCGCATGCCTGCTCGGGCTTCCGCCTCAAGAATCCGACCGAACTTCTGGATGATGGCCAGGTTCTCGTCTGCTGTCTTGAACTTGGAGTTCCAGCGGTCCGCAATTCTCCGCGTCATCTCAGACATGCTCTCAACTTCGTTGCTCATCATGCTCTCCTCACTGGGATCACGCAGGCTCGCATGGCCTGCCTCACTTCTGGCTTACGCCGGCATTCTGCCGGGGCCGGGACCATGGCCTATCTTCAAGAAAGGGAAGATAGCCCGCCCGGCGCCCGGGCCGGGAACTTCCAGCGGGCCCCCGACGTGGTCAGGGCGGTGGTCAGCGGGATTGCCACGGAACAACGCCGCCCCAGCCGGTCAGGCCACGGAGGCCTCCTCACGGATATATTGGCCGGCGTAATTTGTCAAGGGCTGGAATATACAAACCTAATGAGTTTACTTTGGGGGAGAATAACTTCTACAACAAGTCCGCTTAGGAGGTCGTTGTCTTAAGCCAGATAGCCTATTACGCCCTTTCATGGCTGACTTCTTCGATGCGGGAGAGGGCGTGGGTCGCCCAACGACCTCTTACTGCCGGTTACCTGGCGAAGATCTTTGAGGCCTACCACGACGACCGCTTCGCATGGTCGAAGGTAATCTGGGACATCGCCGCGACGGGCTACCTCGTAATGCCCGACTCCTTCGTCGACGGTGGTTTCTCACTTTCCGCCAGAAGGTGTGTTCTGTTCCAGTTGCTTCCGCAGAAACTCCGGGCGATTGGTGGTGATGGTGTCGATGCCGAGTTGGGCAAAGCGTTTCGCCACGGCGGGGTCGTCTACGGTCCAGACGTGAAACTCCTTGCCGGCTTGGCGAAGCGCTTGGGCGAAATCCTTGCCGACGCACTTGTGGGCCTGGCAGTCGACGCCACCGGCCTTGATTCTGTCGAGCGTGGCCAGGACGGACTTGGCGTCCGGCAACCACGTGTCCGTGGTCTTGCGGAAGCTTGTCAGCCACAGGGCCTTGCGGTCGGGCAGCAGCTTCTTCGCGGCGGCGATGACCTCGGCCTTGAAGCAGATGATCACCGTCTGCTCGGGCTTGAGCTTGCCCGCGAGCAGGGCCTTCTTGACAGCCGGAAGGATCTCCCGGCCGCACTTGATCTCGATGAAGATTCGCTTGCCCGCGGGAACAGTAGCGAGCACGTCTTCCAGCGTTGGGATCCGCTCACCGGCGTACTTGGGGGCTTTCCACGAGCCGACGTCTAGCTTCTGCAACTCAGCGAGTGTGGACTCGGCCACCTTCAGATTATTGCCGGCCGTGCGCTTGGTTGTCGCGTCGTGGACGCAGACCGCGCGACCGTCCTTGGACAGGTGGAAGTCGCCTTCGATCGCGTCCGCGCCCTGCTGCCACGCCAGCTTGAACGCGGCGAGGGTGTTCTCCGGCGCGTCGTGCGACGCCCCGCGATGCGCCACGATGTCCGGCCCCGCCAGGGCCGATCCGCTCAGTGCCATGCCGGCCATGATGCCCGCAATTGTCGCACGAATCATGCGAAAACTCCTTAGACCGGGATTTCCCGGATGACATCAGGTCGATGACCACCGTCGGCCTTTCGACGATTCCAACGCTGGCTCCAACGCCCGCAAGCCGATTCTCTACTGAACCGGGATTTCCTGGATAGCTTCTGGCCGACGACCGCCGTCGGCCTTTCTGACGATCCTATCACCGATCGCGGGATCGGCAAGTACTGTTCTTGACCGAGTTATACGCATTCCAGTTGATTCTCGTGCGGGGTGCCTTTTCGTTGTGGGTGCGTCAGGTGAAGGGCCCGGAGACAGACGCGGAGTTGACAGCGCTTCGCCGACGCATCCAGCGCGGCCGGCGGTTCTGCTTGCGGGAGATGCAGGACCTTGCCGCCTGCCGGCAGCGTGGTCGAGTGTGTCTTGCCTCGCCACATCACCTTGACAGGCACGCCTTGCCTGGGATTCGTGGGGTCGCACAGTCGGAGGTCTTTGGCGGACCATAGCGCGAGGCATGGCTTATCGACCGACAGAACAGTCTTCCCGCTCAACACCACGTCGCCCGGCGCATAGAACGCGGCCATAAACGTGCCATCCGCGAAGCGAATGCACTGCACATCCCGGTCGTTTCGAATCACCACGCAGGGCGGCTCCTTGGTCAGCCGGTCCAGCGCCTTGGCCGTGGACCCGGGCGCCAGAAGGAATCCTCCCGCCACGGGCGACTCTCCGTGCAGCAGGTCGCAGAGAAACACATTCTCCTTGACCGTCGCCTCCGACTGCGCGGCGTCGATGCTGCGCCAGGAGCCTTCCGCCTCTCCCAGCTTCAAGGACATGGCGGACGGGCTCAGCGGGACGTAGCCGACCCCGTTGTGCAGCACCCATCGCACATTCTGGAGTTGGTGTGTTCCGGGTTTCAGCGACGTGGTCTTCCCGTCAACATTGATCTGCACGGGCTCTTTGAGGGCGCACTGGTCCAGCGTGGTGCGAAGGTCCTTCTTCTCGTCCGCCTGCTGCCATCCCCCCAGGAGACAGACCACAAGGTCACCGTGATACGCCCAGAGCTTCCGAACGCCCAGCGTTCGCTTGTAGTCCATCGCGGTCAGGCCGCTGGCGCCGTTGCCGAGGCCGCCCACAAACGGTTGGGGTTCGATCCTGCCGATCCCCTCATACATGGTCAGTCCCGGAAGTCGCGTCCAATCCCACACCGGCGGCATGTCCGTATACTCGGACGTGTCCATGAGGATGTAGTGATCCCCGGTATGCAGATAGGGTCTGCCCTTCCGGTTTTCGTTGTTGATGCTCTCGGTGCCTTTGACCCGTGGGGATCGCGTTCGTATGAAGAACGAGAAGTCGGGCCGATGATAGGCGCTGAGGTCTGAACGGGGGAAATGCTTGAACCCGACCAGCGGAGCGGCCTTACCATTCTGGCGGGCAACGAATCCCTTGAGTGCCGCTGCATTGTCAGGATCAGCCACCATCCATCTCCCCACGATATCGACCCAAAAGTCGGCGGGCTTGCGCTGACCACGCACACCTCCGCTTGGGCCAAGGCTATGGGGGCGACTGACCTGCCGGTCTATGACAGACGGCGGCGTGTACGGCCCACGTGTCATCCATTGGACCCCGTTCAGGATGTACTGACTGACAATCCCACGCTTGTCCCGGGGAATCTCATACGGCGTACCCCGCAGCAGCCACGCCACCCGGCTGGCGGCCCCGAGATAGACCGCGCCGTAGCCAAGCTGGGCGCAGGCCCCGTGCTGGTGGAAGCTCCAATCATCCTTGATGCCTTCGCCGGCGCTTACCTTTATTTCACCGGCGACGCGCCTGGCCGCTTCGGTCAACAACGCAGTGTCACCGGTTAGACACGCATTCACGATGGCGGTCTGGGCCACATCCATCAGGTTCGCGCCCGTTGACCATCTTCTGCGTCCCAGCCTTTGGTGGATACCGACAATCTCTATGGCCCCCTTGCGCCGGTCACCCGTCAGATCGTCATTGATCAACGCGGCAATATCCCCCATCCATTTCGGCGTCGCGTTCGTGTTGTACCACCCGTTCGGGCACTGATAGCGGTTCGTCAGCCAGTGATCCATGGCAAGATGGATCTTCCCCAGCAGTGCCTTGTCGCCGTGTAACGCGTGGCCGTCCTTGGCATAGGCCTTGGCCATGTCACAGGTCCGGAACATATGATCGAAAGGCTCCCAGATGCTGCGGTTCTTGCCATTGTAATCAACATCCGGCCAGCTCCCGTCTTCCTTGAGGGCCGCCATGTGCCCTCGCACAGTTTCTGCGTCCGGCACTTCGCCCTCCACAAGCATGGCGCGATATCGCGCCAGGATGATCGACGTGGGATCAGGTGCTTTGGTCTCAGCGTTCACCGATGCACACAGGCAGCACAAGATGGCGCCAATGAGTCTTCTTGTCTTCATGGTCTCACGATATCCTTCCTGTTGCCCACTCGCCAGTTCTTCAATCTCTCGTGGAACTATTTGTAAACGCTCGGGGAATGTGGTCTGGGCGGTCCTTCTGGCCGCGTTCGCGCAGACCTTCACCGTCGCTTTCCGCTGCTCCGGCTGCCTTGACCGCTCTCGCCGTCATCGCGGCGCCGTCTCAGGCAGACGCAGCCGTCCAATCCGCTCCAGAATCGCCCGGAACAGCCGCTTGGGCGCGGCTACCTCAATGCGCCCCGCAAAGGGGCGCACCCGGGACAATTGAGATTGCCTCGTCCGCTGCGAGTGACAACGTCAGTTGCCCATTCTCAATTGCCTTTCCCTTCTCAACCAACTCAACGCCCTCGAGCGTGATGCGATACAGATCAACGGTCGGTCTGTTCTCCCAACCACTCGGCATTGTCCAGCGCTTGTGGGCGTATCCGTCCGTGCTGTAGGCAATGATTTCCTGCGAACGCCAAATGGCCTTGACGAAGACATCGCCGTTCTCAACCAGCACATAGTCTCCCTGCCTGATGATCTTTCTGCCGTCGAATTCGCCAGCAACAACCCCGCCGGAGTAGTACAGAATGTCGTTGATCAGCGCCCGTCGGTCATATTGACTGAGAAAGAAATAGGGTAACGCCATTGTGCAGAAGCGTCTGAGGAAACCGGTCATCTGTTCCTTGTCTCTGAGCCAGACCAGTTCGCCGTGCATGCTCGATGCGAACCGGAAGTCGCCCGGCAGAACGTCCCAATCCTTCTCCGATCTCGATTGTGCGCCGCGAGCCGAAAGCCGCTCCGGTACCCGCATCGAGTGTTCAGAGCCTCTGCCCCACCATGAATAGCCCTGGAGTCCGTAGAACCCCTCTCCCGGAGGATGAGCCCAGAGGATGCCTTCGCCGGTGACGTCGATCCCTCTGTCCCGGAAGTACCTGAAGATCTTCCTGATCGTTTCGACCTCCTTGTACATGTCAATCCCGCCATTCTCAGCCTTGGCGTGCCAGGGACTCAAGGGGCGGTTCTCAGGCTTGTAGTAGGTGTTCAGATTGTCGAGGTGTATGGTGTGGCCCTCGATCAGCTCGTGAACCGCGTCAAGGAGTTCGTCAATCCGTCGCTGCGCAAGCCCCTCGTCCCATTCCCGAGTGTAGCTTGTGAGGTTCATCTTGGCACTGGGGTTGTTGCCTTGAGTAAGCAGGATAATCTCGCCGTTCTCGTCACGGCTCACAATATCCCTCTCGACGTACTCATCCCACATCGGGCTATTGGTGTAGGCCTGGATCATGTCGATGTGCAGACTGACGATCGTGTTGTATTGCCTGGCTTCCCTCATGAGCCACCGCAAGCTCTCGAGAGCGGTCTTGTCTTCTTTCCGCTTCAATCTGGGGTCGACAGGAAGCCACGCCGGGAAGAGTTGATCGAAGCCGCCCTCCTGCCACCCCTCCAGGTAGAGGATCTTTGGGATCCCGCGGGTGATCTTGTCGGTCTTCCTGATGATATCAAGCATCTGCTCAAAGGTGCAGGTCGGCGTGCCCAGATGATCCCTCGGATGGATACTGAAGATCTTGAGCACGAGGGTCTGGTGGTACTCGTGGTAGAAGGGACGCACGACAATGTCCCTCTCATCCGTGAAGGTCTTGCCGTTCGCCGAAACGACCGCCTCGATGGTTCCGACGCCGCCCTCGACCGGGACGATGCGTTCGCCGTCCAGCCTGATCACCTCAACGTCGCCGCTGGCAAGCTTCGTTTTCGCTCCCAGAATCAGGTTCGGCCCGGTTATCTTCTCGGGCTTCATATCAGAGTAGTGCCCCCATACGCATACGCGCCCGGTCACATTGGGCTCGAGCAGGGGGTTGTATGTGTCCCTATCTGTCTCAATCGAGATATCAATCAGCACCCGTGGTTCTCCCAATATCCAACCCGAGACTTCCCAGATCAACTCCGGGCGACGGCCGCCGTCCGCCTTTTTGAAAACTCCGACCGCGGCCCCAACATCCGGTTCTGCCTCTTCTGCTGGATAACTGGACAATCGGGCCGTTCCTGGGCCATGGTACCCCGCGAATGGATCTCTGCAAGGGCATTCATAGCCGGTCAGGCGTGAAGAATGGCATGGCCGGTTGGAGGTGGGCAGGGCGCGGGACAGGAGTGTG
>JAUWQU010000570.1 GCA_030610965.1 Phycisphaerae bacterium | reverse complement strand
TGAGTTGCGTGCCCGCGACGGCCCCAAACGCAGCGACCAGGACGACGATCAATCCTATTTTGCCGAATCTTCGCATTTTCGTTGCTCCTTGTATGTTCCAGGTTGCCTTCGTCCACTTCACGGCCTGCCACAGGCCCACGGACAGCGCCAGCAGGACCCACACGGCGGCTTGATTGATGCCCCCGCCTGAACCGCCACTGCCGCCACCGCTGCAGGGGCACTGGCTGAGCATTACATGCAGCACCTTCGACTCCTATTGACCACAGGACAAAAGATGTCTCCTTGCCCTTTGCCGTCACGCGAACACTCGTTAAAAATCATCTCATCCGCCCGGATTCCGCCTTCCGGGCGAGACAGCGCGTTGGGGCTCCCGCTGTCCTGCCGGGACGTCCAGGTCGACGCCCATCTGCTTCCAATTGGCCAGGATCTCCTTCTTGGAGGAGTACCCCACATGTCGGAACAATTCCTTCCCGGACGCCGCAATGTAGATCTGGGTGGCGCACAAGGGAGCGTTGTACTGCGTCTTCGCGCCGGGATTCAGCAGAGTGTCGATGACCTCGACCTCAAGCTGCCCGGCGTATTCGGTCTTCAGTTCTTTGAGGCCCGGCGCCATAAGCGCACAAGGGATGCAGACTGCGGTGCCAAGCTCCACAAGGCGCGGAGAGCCCGTGGGCGAATACATGGCGTTTGACACGGTTGCCTGCTGGCAGCCGGCGCTCAGGAATAACGCCAAACCCGCCACGACGATCAGTGCGCCCCCGCGGGCGTTCCGAAACAGTGAGATATTCATCTTAGGATCCCTTTCCATCTATGTTGAACCTTGTAACCGACGAACCTTTGGCGGCAACGAGCCTATTCGAGCAAGCCCTTGATGGCCTCGGCGTCGGGGACCTTGCCGACGACCTTGACCACCCCGTCGACGGCCAGGGCGGGCGTCATCATCACGCCGAAGGACATTATCTCGTTGATGTCCGTGACTTTGTCGATGGTGTACTCGATGCCCAGTGCCTTGGCGGCGGCCTCGGCGTTCTCCGCCAGCTTCTTGCACTTGGGGCAGCCTGTGCCCAGGATCTGGATCTTCTTCGGATTCGCACTCATACGGCGGCTCTCTTTCCTTGTCTTGTTCAGGAGTTCTCTTGAAGTGCTGTGCGGACCTTGGCGACCGTTACGGCCACCTGTTCGCCGGTGGCGCGGGCGCCCTTTTCCTTGGGGATGTCCAGGTCGGTCACCTTGATCTGCACGTAATTGGCAAGGCCCTGCTTGTCGAAAACCTTCTTGCAGCAGTCCATGGAGCAGCCGTCGATTACGACGTTGAGGTCCGCGTCGCGGGCGGCCTGGATCATCGGCTCGACGCCCGCCCCGAGCCCGGCCTGGCAGAACATCGCCCCGTCTCCGGCCTGCATCAACTCGCGGGCGGCCAGGTCGGCGATCTCACCTACGTTGGCTCCGCCGCTGCACGCGTACAGCAGGACGGTTCTGGAACTGTCCGACCCGCAGCACGCGGTGGTTTCGTCTGAGCAATTGCATTTTGTCATCGTATGCACTCCTTGATCTGGGAATAGCTATTTAATGTTGCCGTAGCCGGCCAGTTTCATCACGGCCTCTCCGATCCGAGCGCCCAGGAGTTTGGCGGTGTTTACACCGAAATCGTCCTTTGTGATGTCGTCGCCGCCGCCGGCGTTCCAAAGTGTGGCGCCTTGATGGGCGCTGGGCTTGCCGCCCACGATGAATGCCTCATGACAGAGCATTGCGGTCTGGATCTGCTGTATGACAAGTTCCTGACCGCCGTTGCGGTGCGCCCCCACGGCCAGTACGCCAACCGGTTTGTCGGCCAGCATTAACTTGGGTGTTCTCAGCGCCGCACACTGCTCCAGGAAGGCCTTGCACAAGGCGCTCATGGCGCGAAAATAGACAGGCGACCCGATGATCAGGCCCATGACGGCGGGATCCTTGAGCTTGGGAAGCAGCTTCTGAAAATCATCCTTCGCAAAGTCCCCCTGACCGGGCTTTGCCCCGCCGATCCAGCCACCGATGGTCATTCCTCCCAGGTCGAGCAATTCCGTCTCGACAATTGGGGCTGCCTGCTCGACCGACCGGAGTGCGATCTGCACGGCCTGGGATGTGGTCTTGCCCGGCCTGGGGCTGCAAGAGACACCCAGGACCTTGATTTTATGGGGGTTGCTCTGGCCGGTCTGGACGCCCGTCGCTGCCGAAACAGCCGCTCCTGCCGCAATAATGCCGGCGGCGCCCATTAACTCCCTTCGCGTGATGTTCTTACTCATTTCCTGACCTTTCTTTCCTCGAATGAATACTATCCCAAAAGCACGGTGGACGGGCTGATGAGATCAGACAAACGTGCCGAATATCATGCCGGAGATCGTGGCCATTACGACCACCAGCGAGCAAAACACCAACGTCTTCCGCGTGCCCATGATGCTTCGGATCACGAGCATGTTGGGCAGACTCAGAGCCGGCCCCGCCAGCAACAGCGCCAAGGCTGGGCCTTTACCCATGCCAGCGCCCATCAGCCCTTGAAGGATGGGCACCTCTGTCAGCGTCGCGAAGTACATGAACGCCCCGAAGATCGACGCGAAAAGGTTCGTCCACAGCGGCCAGATGACTCGAACCAGACTCTCGAACGTGCCACCGTTCCAACCTGTGATGGCGAAAAACGTATTGGGCGAGTCGCCCACGAGCATTTCCACGTACTTGCTGGGGATTATTCCTTCATGCCCCGGCCGACCCAGCAGGAACCCCGCCATCAGCACGCCGAACAGCAGTAGCGGCAGGATCTGCTTGGCGAAGCTCCACGTCGCGGCGAACCAATCGCCCGCTTCGCCTTTACTGGTTGCTGTAATGACGGACAAACCCATGACGGCCGCGGCAAAGGGAATCATCACCATTAAGCCGTTCATGGGCAGCGTTAACGCCAGGACAAGCGGTCCGATTCCCGCTGCCAGGATCTTCCACCAGCAAATTCCAAACCATGCTATCAGCACTGTGGCCAGCGCCACCGCGAACCCGGCCGTGATGAGCCACTTGGCCTTCCAAAGCGTCGTCCACACGCCCGGCAGCGGGGTCTTCGTGGCGACGTCAGAGGCCATTAGGTCAAGTTCCTTGCCGGCATCGGGGCCCTCCAGCAGCTTGACGCGATAGCTTGCTCCGACGGCGGCGGCATCCTCGGGGGCCTTGGTGATAGCGGCCCGAAACGCCCCGCCGTCGCTGAGCTTGAATTGCCAATCGTTCGGAGCGCCCCAATTGGCGAAGACCAGCACGCCAATCATCACGAAGAAAAACAGGGCGTTGTGCGCCAGTGGCCGGGTTACCTCCGGTTCGGGCATTGTGAGCTGCCCATTGGCTTTTTCCAGTTCCTCCTTGGGGTAGCTGAAGTGCATAATCAGGCCGATGATGATGCTGAAGCCGATGGCCCCGACGGCCCGGGCGATACCCAGTTCCAACCCGAGTATGCGGGCGGTGAGGATGATCGCCAGGATGTTGATGGCCGGACCCGAGTAGAGGAACGCAGTCGCGGGCCCCAGCCCCGCGCCCATCCGCCAGATGCCCGCGAACAGCTGCAGCACCGTGCAGGAACAGACCGCCAGGATCGAACCCGACACGCTGGCTACGCAGTAAGCGAGCACCTTGT